>DATLWH010000024.1:0-6692 GCA_035576505.1 Thermoanaerobaculia bacterium
TGGATCGCGCCGTCCTCCCCGCGCACGACCACGCGCTGCAGCGGTCTGGCGCGAAGCGAAGTCGCCAATCCGGCCAGCGGCTGGTGGTCATGATGGCCGACGCTCCGTTTGACGCGTTCCATCACCTGGCGGAAGCGCTCCTGGGACAACGGCTTGAGCAGGTAATCGAGCGCGTGGACCTCGAAGGCTCGCAGCGCGTGCTCATCGTGGGCGGTGACGAAGACCACGATCGGCGAACGGTCGAGCAACTCCAGCACTTCGAATCCGTCGAGTTTCGGCATCTGGATGTCGAGCAGGAGCAGATCGGGGTCGTGTTGCGCCACGGCCTTCACCGCTTCGAATCCGTTCGCGCACTCCGCGGCGATCTCGCAGTCCTCATCCGCCGCGAGGAACTCGCGCAGGAGCTCCCGCGCCGGCAGTTCATCGTCGACGATGACCACCCTGATCATCGCGGCAACTCGATGACGACGCGAAACTGGCCCTCGGCCTCGCGCGCCTGCAGCATGGCCCGCCCTTCGGACACGGCGCTGAGCCGTCCGCGGGCGTTCTCGAGGCCGATGCCCTCGCCCTTCGCGTCGGCACGATCGGGATCGGCCGGGTTGTCGATGAGGATGCGCAGCATGTGATTGTCGAGCGTGGCCACGATGTCGATCGTTCCTCCCTCGACCATCGAGGCCACGCCGTGCCGCACGGCATTCTCCACCAATGGCTGAAGAAGGAGCGGCGGCACCATGCAGCGCGACGCCCCATCGTCAACGTTGATGTGCGTCGTAAGCCGGTCGCCGAAGCGCACTTTCTCGATGGCCAGATAACGGTCGACCAGGTCGATCTCCTCGCTGAGCGTGATGCGCTCCAGCGCGCCGAGGCGGAGGATCAGGCGAAAGAAATCGGCCAGGCGCTGTGCCATCTCGCGCGCCTCGAGCGGGCGGGAACCGCACATCGAGGCGATGGCGTTGAGGCTGTTGAACAGGAAGTGCGGATCGACCTGCGCCTTGAAGGCGCGCAGCTCGGCTTCACGCGTCAGAACGCGGTACCGCAACACTTCGTCTTCCGCTTCGCGGAGTGCGTCGATCTCGAGGAAGAGGTAATGCACCGCCACGGCCGCCAGATAGAGCAGAACCCCCAATCCGAAGAGGACCGAGTAGTCGGGGGTGAGGCTCGTGCTCGCCGCCTGTCGATTCAGCACCGGCACCCACGACTTCCAGGTCAGCACCCACAGGCCGCTGGCCGCGGCGGCTGATCCCGCGTGCGCGACGGCGATCGACATGCGCGACGTGCTTCGCAGCGGCAATGCGCTGCAGAGGAATCGCGACGCCAGTGCGATGACGCCGAGCAGAAGCGAGGGCGGGAGAGCCGCCGCGATGGCCAGACCGGCGGAGGCGCCTCTCGCCCACAGGAAAAAGACGGAGCTGGCCGCAGCCGCGGCCGTGACCGCCGCGACCGCGTACAGTGCCAGCGCTCCGCGGCTCAACGTTTTCTGAGTCGTCGTCATGATGATGCCTTTGGATGTTTGACTTCGACGCCGCCCATGATCGCGCTGCCGCGGATGATGAGCGTTGGGGCGCCGGCGGGGACATCCCGCTCTGTCTTGTCAACGATTCCGCCGAGGATTGCCACCACCTGGTTCTCGACGCGCCATCCGCGCGGCACGCGGATATCGATCCCTCCCCAGAAGGCCAGGACGTCGATGACTGCCCCTTTCGTGATCTTCGCCGCAGCGAGATTGATCTGACAGCCGCCCATGACGGCCACGGCATCGCCGCCGACAAAGTCGGTCGACGCCACGCCGCGGCCAACGCCGCCCATGACGGCGACGGAGTGAAAAGAGTTCGTCTGCGCGGCATCCTTCGCCGCGGGCTGCAGCGCCTGGCGAATCAACGTCACGCCGCCGACGCTGATCAGCAGCGGCCAGATGCCGAGGATCGCAGCGGGGTGAAAGTGAGGAAGAAACGGCAGCGGTGGGAGAAACAGCATCCCCAGGACGACCAGCACGGCTGCGGTGATCCATTGCCGCTGCGGCAGGTGCGCAAGCCCGAGGCCGATCAGCACGAGCGGCCACCATTCCAGATAGTCGGAGGCGTGCAACTGTCCGGTGTGGTCGAGCCATCCGATTACACCGGCGGCGAGGATGGCCATTCCCCACACCAGCCGTGCCCATGGGTTGTCGCCCCGTTTGTGTGCCTGAAGGCGGATCTCCGCTCGCAGGCGACGCCGTTCGTCGCGGTCAAGCATGATGACTCTCGCTTTCCTCGGCATCGCCACGCCGCGCCGATCCGAAGATCGTCCTGAGGATGATGCCCGCGCCGAGGACCACCAGGAGCAGCGGCCAGGACGACTCGTACGTAAAGCCGCGGTAGTGCAGCGTTACCGCCTGCAGCCATGCGCCGATGGCGATCATCCAGAGTCCCGACCAGGCCGATCTGCGGTGAACGAGCTTTGACACACCTATGATGACGACGAAGAGAGGCCAAAAGTTACGCAGCGTCCACGAGAAGTCGGCGATACCGAGCCGGCTGAGGAGAAGAAAGGTGCCGGCCGCGACCAGAAACAGGCCCCAGAAGATCTCATCGCGGTTGATGTGCCGTCGATTGCCGTTCATACCGCCTCCGTGGCAACGCTCTTGATGTCGATGGCGGCCATGATGGCCAGCCCGTTGACGATGAGCCTGCGGCCGCCCGGTACGGCTTTCGTCCTGATGTCCGCTCCGCCCATGATGGGGATGGTGTTGCCGATGACTTCCCACCCCTCGGGAACCTTGATCTCGATGCCGCCCCAGAAGACGATGACTTCGAGCTCGGCCGGCCCCTGCTGCATGTCCGCTTTCGTGAGATCGAGATCGCAGCCGCCCATGAAGGCGATGATCCGGCCGCCGGCGTAGTTCTGCGCCGTGATCGCTTCCTTGCGCGCCCCGAGGATTGCCCAGATCGTCGATGACGATGCTCCCGACAGGTGATCCGAGGCACGAAATCCAAAGGCGTGAGCGACGATACCCACTCCGGCGAGGATCAGTGCAACCGGCCAGAGGTCGAAGATGGAGAATGGCAGCCAGCTCGTGTTGCTGATGATCAACAGCGCTCCGACCGCGATGGTGATGACTGCCAACCCGCGGCGCTCCTGAAACTTGACGATGCCGATGGCGATGAGGACGAGGGGCCAGTAGGGGAGGAATCGATCCGCGTCCGCGAGATCGAGGTTGTCGAGCGTCAGCAGCACGCCCAGGACGGCGAAGAAGAGCCCGATGATGAGCTTCACGCTCGCACCGCCGATCGTTCCCGTTGGAGGCTGATTCTCTGTGATCGTTGCATTCATGATGAATCCTTTCGTCGAGCTCACGGGCAAGATACGGAGGCTGGTGCCCCTTGTCTGCGCGGAACCGGCGAACGGTGGCGGGAGGGCGGTGAATGGAGACAGCCGAACGACACGCCGTTACTGGCACCTCGTGAAAGATCTCGATCGCCAGGGCTTGTGACGACGCAGGCCGGACTCTCCAGTCCGACCCGACTCAGCAATCACTTCTGGTTTGGCGAGAGAATCCGCCGGATCGTGTTCTCGAGCTCGCGCCGGTCCGGGACCCCGGTGAAATGTCCGGCAACGGTCCCGTCGCGATTGATCAGGAACGTCTGCGGGAGCAACTGGACCTTGCCGTAAGCGTTGGCCACCGCCTCATTGCCCTTGACGATGGTGTAGTTCACGTTCTTCGCCTTCGTGAATTTCGCGATCACCTCTTCGCCGCCGTCGTCCATCGATACGCCGATGATCTCCAGCCCCTGCGATCGGTATTGACGATAGATCTCGATGAGCCACGGCATCTCCACGCGGCATCCGCCACACCAGGTGGCCCAGAAGTTGAGCAGCACGACCTTTCCGCGAAAGTCGGAGAGGCGGACTGTCCGCCCCTCCAACGACCTCAGAGCAAAGGCGGGGGCTGCCACGCCTGCCCTGGCGGCAGTTGCCGTGAGCCCTGCAACGAGCGCGATGACGACAAGGGCTCGCTTCATTTCCGGATCCAATCCTTGCCGTCCGCCTCGATGAACTCCTTCGTTCCCTTTCTTCCCGTCAAACGAAGCGAGAGCGGGCCGCCTTCACGATTGATGCGTACGTCGATGTCGAAGAACGGGCAGCAGCGGCGTTCCTGCTCCACCCACTCGGCCACGAGTGCGAACGTTTTGGCATCCGAGGGAAACTCGAGCTCATATCCGTTCGCGAGCTCGTGGACGCCTGTCTTCAACCGGATCAACATCGGCCCCAGCTCGTCGAAATGACGCTTCCGTTCCGTTGCCGACAGAGCGAGACGGTCGCAGGCAAGGGGCGACTCGTGCGTTGCGGTTGCGCTCGTTTGCGCGGCTGGTGGAGTAGAGCAACTATCCGACGATGAAGCGGGCGACGTGATGAAACCGAGGATGGCAATCAAAAGGCAGAGTCGATTCATGGGTGATTCCTCCTGGTTTCGCAAGGTAGGACTTCGAGTCGACTTGAGGTCAATGGCCCACGTGTGAACTGTTCGTGACGACCGCGATTGCCCGGCTGAGGCGTGCGATCATCGTTGCCATGCCCAGCGCCATGCCCAGCGCCACATCCAGCGAGTTGACGATCGGCGAGGTGGCCCGCCGCGCCGGTATGAGCCCCTCGGCCATTCGCTACTACGAATCGGTGGGGCTGGTCGAACCGGAGCGCCGCAGTGGCGGCCGGCGCCTCTACGGGGAGATTGCCGTCGAGCGGCTGGCGCTCATCTCTTTCGCCAAAGAGATGGGATTCAGCCTCGACGAAGTGCGCCAACTGCTGGCCGGCTTCCCGGAAGAGACGCCTGCCGGCGCACGGTGGACGGCGCTGGCCACGTCGAAGCTCGCCGAACTGGAAGCGGAGGCGCAACGCATCGAGGTGATGCGCGGTGCTCTTCAGCGAATCATGCGCTGCCGCTGCGTGAGCGTCGAACAGTGCGCACACGGGATCGCGAAATCGCACTGCCGTTGAGCGTGCGGCCATGGCTATACTCCGCCGCATGAGGCCACGAATCGTCGCCGCGCTCGCGCTTCTCCTTTTCGCACGCACGATGGCCGCCGCAACGCCGCCGATCGATCGCGCGGCCATGCAGGCAAAGGTCCGCGCCGAGTTTCTCCATTCGTGGAAGGCCTACGAGAAATACGCGTGGGGCCATGACGAACTGCGGCCGCTGAGCAAAGAGCCGCGCGACTGGTACGGCCAGTCGCTCCTCATGACGCCGGTCGACTCTCTCGACACGCTCCTGCTCATGGGCTTCAACGATGAGGCGGAAAAGGCCAGGTCGCTGATCGACGATCGACTCTCCTTCGACAAAGACATCTCGGTGAAGGTGTTCGAGGTGACGATCCGTCTCCTCGGCGGGTTGCTCTCGAGTTATCAAATGACCGGCGACCCGCGCCTGCTCCATCTCGCCGACGATCTCGGCACGCGCCTGCTGCCGGCCTTCAATACGCCCACCGGCATGCCCTACATGTTCGTCAACCTGCGCACGGGCAAGACCTCCGGCGCCCGCTCCAACCCCGCCGAGATCGGCACGCTCATCCTCGAATTCGGAACGCTCAGCAAGCTGACCAACAAGCCTGTCTACTTCGACAAGGCGAAGCACGCCCTGGTCGAGCTCTACAAGCGGCGCTCGAAGATCGATCTCGTCGGCGAGGAGATCGACGTCGAGACCGGCGCCTGGGCCGGCAAAGCCAGCCACGTCGGTGGCGGGATCGATTCGTATTACGAGTACCTGCTGAAGTGCTCCCGCCTTTTCGGCGACAACGACTGCGCGTCGATGTGGAAGACGAGCATCAACGCGCTCAACAAGCACCTCGCCGAGGAGACTCCGTCCGGCCTCTGGTACGGCGAGGTGGACATGGACAGCGGCAAGCACACCAATCCCGAGTTCGGCGCCCTGCACGCCTTCTTCCCCGCCGTTCTGGTCCTCGGCGGAGACGTCAAGCGCGGACGCCGCCTCGAAGAATCGTGCTTCCGCATGTGGACGCTGCGAGGAATCGAGCCGGAAGTGCTCGACTACCGGACGATGGAGATCAAACATCCCGGCTATCAACTCCGCCCGGAAATCATCGAGTCCGCTTACTACCTTCATCACGCCACCCACGACGAGCGCTATCTGATGATGGGCAAGACCTTCTTCGACGCCCTGGTCGCCCACTGCCGCACCGACGCCGGCTACACCACTCTCAAGAGCGTTGTGACCATGGAAAAGAGCGACTTGATGCCGAGCTACTTCCTGGCCGAGACGCTCAAGTACCTCTACCTCCTCTTCGCGCCGGACTCCGCGCTCGATCTCGATAAGGTCGTCTTCAACACCGAGGCACATCCGCTGAAACGGTGACGGAGCGCTGCCGTCTCGGCGGCGAACGCGGACCTTCAGGCAGACAAGGTGATGCTTTGGTTGCGCTAAAATGACGGGATGAGTGAAAAGGACGTGTTTTCGCAGGCACTGCTCTTGCCTCAACACGACCGGGCAGAACTGGCGGCCCGCCTGTTGGAAAGTCTCGAGCAGGCGCCGTACAGTGACGTGGACCAAGCCTGGTTGGAAGAAATCGAGCGACGCTGTGCATCGATTGATGCCGGAGAAGCGGTCACTTCAGACTGGAACGAGTTTCGAGATCGAGTTGAACGCGAGATATTCGGCAGGTGACGAAGCCCGTTCGTCCGTCCGAGTTTGCTGAAAAGGAGAT
>DATLWH010000025.1:0-3367 GCA_035576505.1 Thermoanaerobaculia bacterium
TGGGTTGGGAGAGAGATGTTCACTACGATCTCACGCGATGGCTGGCGCTGCAGGCCGGCTTGAGCGAGCCTTGCGCTGACACCATCGCCAGATTTGACCAGAGTCTCGACGACCGTTATGACACGGCCGCAATCCCTCAGATGGTCTGGGTACATGTGTCGGCCGATCCGTATGCGGCAAGAGGTGTCCAACTGAATCACTTTCCGGCCCTGACTCCCCCTCCGTCGCTGCCTCCGTATCGTGAGGTCGTGAAAGACAGCCCGGCCGCGCAGTCTCCAGTAAGGGCGGCGCTCGACATGAAAGTGCAGAATGGACGCGTGATCCGATTCGGCCAGGCCCTCCATCCCTTCCAGGATTCATGGTCGCATCAGGGTGTCTCCGGCGTCCCGTTTTTGCCGATGGCACCGCCGTTGAATCCGTTCAATAGCTTTTCGCATCCGCTTTCCCGTGGCGGGTGGTGGTCGCACGACGCCGACCTCACCAGGCTCCACCCCGATGAGGTGGTGGAGGTCGCACAAAGGACTTACGACTACATTCTGGAGCTCCGCACGCGGAACCCGAATTGTGTTGTCAAGCCCGCGGCTCCGCGGGACAGCTTGATCCCTGCTGTCAAGGACTACGCGATGCGCGAGACGAAGTCCTCTAAGAGCCAATGGCTGAAGGAGCACGGACTGTCACAGGATAAGGTTCCGACGCTCACCGTTCGCGGGCATGGAGCCGAACAGATGACTGTGACAGCCGCGCGGCCGCCTGCACCGGAGACGCCTGCACCAGCTGGCCTCGTTGCATCCGCGAAACAATTCAGCGACGCCTGGTTCTCCAAAAACACTATTTCCGCGGCGGAACTGGTCGATCTGTCACGCTTGCGATCCCAGTTCACCGAAATGAAAGGACCGTTGTCAACGGAAACCGGCGAAGGATCATCCGCTCGCCGCGATTGGGCCCTGCGCTTCATGGCCATGTACCTGGTCGATGATCACGCCGCTGTCAACGAGCTCGGTCACGGAAATCCGATGGCTCCCGGGTACGAGAAGCTGCCACTTAAAGAGGCCGGCGATTTCCAATTCTGGAAGAAGATCAACCCTCCAGCGCTGATCGCAGACGACTTCATTCGGTCGGATGACGGGACGTATGCACTCGTTTTTGTTTTCGATCAGATGCCGCACGACGCCGTCATCCTCACCTGGAGTCAGCGCGGCGACACATGGGTGGTGAGCGGCATGTTGGGAATGGTCGACTGAACGGCGCCATGCCACGGGATTCGTCCGCCCATCGAAAACCCCTTGGAGCAGCAGTCACCCTGGTTCGACTTCGAGGGCCATCGGTCGGGCCTGGGCCCGCAAGCAGGGTGCTAGACTCCGCGCCTCATTGAGGAGAACACGATGGCCGACCGAGTCGTTCTGATCACGGGTGCAACCGGCAAGCAGGGTGGTGCCACGCTTCGCCACCTCGCCAGACAGGGCGGCTTCAAAATCCGCGCGATGACACGCAAGCCGGATAGTGCCGCCGCGAAGGCGGTGGCGGCACTGGGTGCTGACGTAGTGGCCGCGGATCTCGACGACAGCGCCTCGCTCGAGCGCGCGCTGGCGGGCGTCTGGGGAGTGTTCTCCGTTCAAAACAGCTGGGAGGCCGGCGTCGAGAAAGAAGAAGAGCAGGGCAAGCGTCTTGCGAAACTCGCGCGCGACCATGGCGTCCAGCACTTCGTCTACACCTCCGTCGGATCGGCGCAGGAGAAAACCGGAATCCCGCATTTCGAGAACAAGGGACGGATCGAGGAGACGGTGAAGGCGCTTGGATTCCCCTCGCACACGATTCTCCGCCCCGTGTTCTTCATGGAAAACCTGCCCTCGCCGGCGTTCCTCAATGGCGACAAGCTTGTCTCGACGCTCAAGCCCGATACAAAGCTGCAGATGATCGCCACCGACGACATCGGACGGTTCGGCGCCAGGGCGTTTGTCGCCGCCGGCGAGATGAACGGCATCGCGTTGGATATCGCGGGCGACGCGGTCACGATGCCCGAGGCCGCGGAGGCGATCAGCGAGCTCGTTGGAAAGGACGTGACCTATCAGCGAATCCCGATCGAAGCCGTCCGCCAGAACAGCGACGATATGGCGCGCATGCTGGAATGGTTCGATGCCGTTGGCTACTCAGCCGACATCCCGTCGCTGGAATCGACCTGGGGCATTCGCCCGATGACGCTCAAGGAGTGGGTTCGCTCCCAGCGGTAACGGCCGAACGGGAGTCAACCGCGCCGGCGATGACGCTCGGGTATGCTTTCGCTGGAGGGAGGACTTCACTATGGCCAGCACCGCGACTTTGACGGGAACGATCACGGTCATCAGCACTTCCAACGGCTCTCACACCATCACCATCACGGTCTCGTCTGACGACGGAACGACCATCGCCACGGCGACGGCCGCCGTGACCACCGATAACGGCAGCGGGAGCGGCGATTACAGCATCTCCGGTCTGCCGGCGGGCGACTGTCATGTCAAGTTCACGAACCCCAACCTGACCACGGCAAACGAAAGCATGACGATCAGTCTTTCCAAGGCGAACACCCTCGATGCCACAATGAGCCCGAAAGGGCTTGCCTTCTGACCGCGGAACGCTGCCGGTTCATTCGCGTCATGCTCCCCTCCCCGCCGTCACCGGGAAAGGGGGAACACGATCAGGGCGATGTCCCACACCAGGTGTGCGCACAGCGATGGGATGAGGCTGCCGGAGATCGCGCGAAGCGCTGACCAGTAGAGGCCGCACACGAGCGCCAGGGCCACGAGCAGCAGAGAACCGGCCGGCGCGTGGGCGGCGGCGTACGTCACCGATGCGGCAAGCACGCCGGCACGGGCCAGCGACCCCTGGAATACGCCCCGCCACAACACCTCCTCGGCGATGACGACCGGGACGACGCCCGCGATCAACACCGCCAGCGCGCGATGCGACAGGAATCGGGTATAGATGATCTGCGTCTCCGTCCCGAGCTGTGGGATCCATCTCACGAGAAGCGGAAAGATGAGATACGTGGCCAGAGTCATCGCCGCCGCGGCGACGACCGCGAGCCCGGCGATGCGCGGCGTCATGCGCAGGAGCGGCCGAAGGGTCAGCCGTTCGCGCCACCCGACGACCGCCGCCATCGTCACTGCGACCACGACGATGACCGGCAGTGGATCGACGAATCGCGTGGCCAGCATGGCCAGCGCCCACAGGACCGGAATCGCGAGCGCTCTCATCGTCCGCGATACCGTTTCATCAGCCGCTCCACCTTCGACCACCCGCCCTCCGCCAGCTCCTGGCCGGCCTCGGCCGCGCGCACGGCGTCGTCGAACGGGGTGAGCGCTGTGTGGCCGATGAGGTTCCAGTAGCTCCT
>DATLWH010000026.1:0-12501 GCA_035576505.1 Thermoanaerobaculia bacterium
TGGTGCGCTGCAGGTCTATGCCATCGCCAAAGGAGTCGCTCGCAGTCCCCTGAGCACGACCGTGGC
Source organism: Thermoanaerobaculia bacterium (assembly GCA_035576505.1). Taxonomy (GTDB): domain Bacteria; phylum Acidobacteriota; class Thermoanaerobaculia; order Gp7-AA8; family Gp7-AA8; genus JADGNZ01. The sequence goes on from DATLWH010000026.1 coordinate 67, forward strand.
CTCGCACGTCGGCAATCTGAAGCGCGACCTCGGCAGAGCCGGCAAAGGCGGAAAGAAGAAGTCCACTCCGCCACACGCTCCGCTCCCGGTCCCCGTTCCGACCGCTCCGACCATGGAAGTAAACGGAGGGCTCACCGCAGACGAGCAGGCATGACCGCGTGGCCCGCGGTCATGCCCTGACACTCACCCCATCCTCACGAGAAAGGAGATTCATGTCATGCGGAAAGTACATCATCCAGCATGCTCTGTCATCCCGCCGCACATCTGGCGGCATATGGCCGAGCATGGCGACGACGACGTCCGCGAGCAGGTGGCCGCGACCGAGCTTCACAGCCAGCAGATCAACGCTGGCCGTGCCGCCGCGCTGATGGCACCCGCCGCGCCAACGCCGCCGATCCCCAACGGACGGAACCGGAGCGTCTATGACGCCGGGCACCAGCGCCACCTGCCCGGCAAACTGGTCATGGCAGATCACCGGGCCGTCAGCAGCGACATCGAGGCCATCGAAGCATTCGACGGCTCCGGCTCCACGTTCGATTTCTACGCCCGCACCTTCTTTCGCAACTCGATCGATGGCAAGGGCATGCGCATCATCTCCACCATCCACTACGGCCAGAAGTTCGACAACGCCATGTGGGACGGCAAGCAGATGATCTACGGCGACGGCGATGGAAAGCTTTTCAACCGCTTCACCATCGCCCGCGACGTGATCGGGCACGAGTTGACGCACGGGGTCACGCAGTACACGGCCGCTCTCGAGTATCACGACCAGAGCGGAGCTCTGAACGAGCACATCTCCGATGCCTTCGGCATCATGGTCAAGCAGTACTCGCTGGGGCTGACGGCATCGCAGTCGGACTGGCTGATCGGCAAAGGCCTCCTCGGGCCGAACGTCCACGGCCAGGCCATCCGCTCCATGAAGGCCCCGGGTACGGCTTACGACGATCCGTTGCTCGGGAAAGATCCGCAGCCGGCCCACATGCGCGGCTACGTGACCGGTTCCGACGACAACGGCGGGGTCCACATCAACTCGGGGATCCTGAACCGTGCCTTCTACCTCTCGGCCTCGGCGCTGGGCGGATTCACCTGGGTCACGGTGGGACGCATCTGGTACCTGGTGCTGACCGAGCGGCTGTGGCCAACGGCGGGGTTCCAGGACTTCGCCCTGGCCACGGTGGTCAAGGCCGGTGAGCTGTACGGCATCGGCGGGCAGGTGCAGATGACGATTGCGGAAGCGTGGTCGGCCGTCGGCCTCCCTGTCCCGCCGAGCCTCATGAAGCGCGAGGGGTCCGGCCAGATCCTGCCGTTTGCGCGACGCCGGCGCGGTGAATCGCAGGAGGAGAAGAAGGCCGCGTAACTCCAGCAGTCAACCTGTCAACCGACGCGCGGGGCGTTCCGATCACGCCCCGCGCAATGTGACACAGACACTCTTGTCTGTGCCTGAAAGGAAAGAGGAAACCATGAGCACTGGACAGCAACAAGAGACCAAAACGAACGATCTCTCCTTCGAGAGCATCGACGACCAGATCAACGACTACGTGAACCCGCTTCTCGACGACTTCGAGTCCCAGAACCTCGGCGCCGAGGGCGCCGTGGCCACGCCGCAAACGCCCGCCGACCGGGCCCAGCGTCTGGTGACCACCTACGCCGGAGTCCGCCCGATCCTGGTGGCCCTGGCCACGGTCCCGCTCGTCCCCGCGACCTGGCGCGCCGCCCTGAACGTCTTCGTCATCACGCTTGACGGCGTGACCGACACGTTCAAGGCCGGCAAAGACCTCGCCGTCGGCGGCGGAGGATCTGCGTCCACAGTCGAGATGGAGCCCAAGCTCCCCGTCGGCTGATGCAGATGCAGTAGCGCCGGGGCCCGCGTGACGCGGGCCCCGGCATTGACCCCTACGAGAACGAAAGGAACCATCATGAGAACGATCGACAACGAGGAAGTCACCTTCGAGAGCATCGACGACCACTTCTACAAATTCGACTCGCCGGAAGTGCTGGAAGAGAACCCGGAGACGGAGTCCTTCGATAGCGGCCCGTCTCTCGCCAGCGCCTTCACCCTTGCCCGCCCGATCCTTCTGGCCATGATCGCCACCCCGCTGATCCCGGAGCGGTGGCAGGAGGCCATCGACGACCTCGTCTCCGCGCTGGATGACGCGGTGGCGGACGCGAAGGAGTCAGCGGGCGGGTGGGAGGGGGATCTGCCGGTTTGCTGAGGTTGGAAGAAGGTCGTTGCAGGTATTCACGGAGCAGTAGAGCCGGAGCCCGCGAAGGTGGGCTCCGGTTCTTTCCACTACATCGAGAGTTTAGGGTGCCTCCTCTGTCGTTACTGTTTGACTATAGGCGTAAAATCAATGGATGAATCTGACATCACCCCGTTTGGTGGAGTTTCGATCGATCAAGCAGCTCCTGAACCGCTTCTCCGCGAATCGTAAGACCGAACGAGGCAGGGTCATCTCCTTCGATGAGCTCGATGTTCCGCCCTGGCAGCGCCAGATCGTCTGGACACCGGAAGACATGGGCCTTCTCGCGTACAGCATCATCAACAATTACCCGATCGGCATGCTGATTCTTTGGCGAAGGCCTGATGGCATCAGAGTTCCAATCGACGGCAGGCAGCGGCTCCGTGCAATTCGTGCTTTTGCTGAGGGGCAGATCGCTATCCCGACACTCAAACACATTCCATCAGACCTTCACAACGCGAAGTACAAATTGATTGCCGGAGACGAAAAGAAAGGGTGCCATCTTCTTGATCTGACCTATCGGGAAGCGTTCGAGGACTACGAACCAGCGATTTGGCAATACGATGAGATCGATGAGCGGACGGCGATGGATATCTTTGTGAAACTGCAAGGAGGGAAGAGTCTTACCAAGGCAGAAGTACGAGGCGCCCTTGGAGGAAAACTCTGTGACTTCGTAACCGAGCTGACGACGCATAGCCGAATTTCTGAAGCTGACGACGATGACGCAGGTGGAGAGGAGGAGGAGTCGCGGCACCCATTCTTCCGTGAGGTAAGCATGGCCAATACACGAAAAGCGCATAGAAACCTGTGCGATGTCCTGCTGCACGAATCACTCTACCCGGGGCAGGACAAGCATTGGAGTAGCCTCGAATCGATGTATCTCGATCGGGCCTCCACGTTTACCATGAAGGACCGTGACGAATTCCGGCGCCAGCTGAACGGGTTCTTTAAGGATGTACAGATGCGCGTTGGAAAGGACAAGATAATCATTCCGCAACTGCGCACAACTTTTCTCATCCTGAGCTATTTCCGTGCATGGTTGGAACTTCGTTCGATTTATGCGCTGCCAGTTGGGTTTGACTTTGGCGGGTTCGTTCGTACCTTCGAAAAAGAGCGGCGCGCTAATCAGAATGCGGTTCCGTGGGTGATTTTCAATGCGGCGTTGAGCAATGCAGGATACGCCAAAAACCGAACAATCCAGCGTCATGAGATATTGATGAGTTTTGTATTTCGGTCGTACCCAGGCATTAAGGTGCGAGACCGCCGCCGGCTATTCACGGTAGAGCAGCGTCTCGCAATTTGGGATCGAGCTGGGGCTCGATGCGAGTGGCGTGGTCAGGGGTCTTCGCGATGCGATGCGACGTTTCCGAATCCGAGAGACGCCGATGCGGATCACATCGTGAAGTGGTCACGTGGTGGCCCCACATCGCTCGAGAACGGCAGGTTGCTATGCAAGAAACACAATCGAGCTAACGCGAAGACCTAGCCTCAACTCAGCCGTTCACCACATCGAAATCCGTTCCGAGGCCCGATAAGCTAGCCACGTGTGCATGAAGCAGTGCCTCATCAGGCCGCTGCCGTGCAGGTGGCCTCGGTTCGGCCGCAATCAGGTCACGTTTAGGTTTCTGACGACGAGATCCTTCTCTTCCTGCGCAGTCTTGGAAAGCCATGGTCGTTCCGGATGACGAGAGGCTCACGGGATCTCTCTTTCGAAAGGTTCGCACTCTACCGCGTGGAGATCGCCAAGTGATCAAAACCCTACACCTTGATCTCCGCCTGGGGAGCAGCCTCAAAAGTCCAAGCACGACGTGCGGTCAGCGGCGGCGTTTGCTAGACTAGGCTCAGAAGTTGATCGTGGCGGAAAGAAACGTAGGCGAGGTTCATTCGCTCGAGGATTTCGTCTCGGGCCGACACGGCGCAGGGAGGCGCATCGCTTCAGCCGTGCCTTGCCTGCGAGACCTTCTATTACCAAACTTCCGGAACCGAGCCGCATTTCAACAGGAGCCGGCACAAAGACCTTACCGATGAACCGAGACTCTAGAAACAGGAAACTCCGCCGTCTCAGATCTGGCGCGCAACCTCGCGTACTCGATTTATTCAGCGGATGTGGCGGTATCTCACTCGGTTTCCACAGTGCAGGCTTTGAGATTGCGTCATCCGTTGAGCTTGACCCACTTGCTGCTGCTTCTCACCACTTGAACTTTCACGGCAGTGCACCGGTGGCAGCCCGCCTTGCGAAAGATATTACGACAATTGACGCCGGGGAACTGGTGGCAGAATTTGCTCCAGCGGCGCGTGTCGAAGAGGCGATAGACGTGATCGTTGGAGGTCCACCCTGCCAGGCTTTCGCTCGAGTTGGCCGGGCCAAGTTGCGGGAGGTTCGCGACCATCCCAGGGCTTTCAAGCAGGACCCCAGAGGTAACCTGTACCTCCGCTACCTTGCCTACGTCGAGGAGCTTCAACCGGTCGCGATCCTCATGGAAAACGTGCCTGACGTGATCAATTACGGAGGCCACAATATCGCAGAGGAGACCTGCGAGGCGCTCGCCTCCATGGGTTATGTGTCTAGGTACACACTGCTTAACACGGTCTACTATGGTGTCCCTCAGTCACGGGAGAGAATGTTCCTGATCGCCTATGCGCGTGAGCTTGCCACGGAGGTGAGCTTCCCAGAGCCGACACACTGGTTCAAGCTGCCGAAGGGTTATCACGGCTCGCGCCAAGTGGCGCTCAAGCACGTTAATGGCATCTCGGCCAGAGGCCAGTTGAGTCTCGTGGATTCTGGTTCCACGAGCTATGTCGAACCGCCGCAGCCGACCATCGGGATGACTCCGGCCGTGACAGCGCACGAGGCACTGCACGATCTGCCCGAAATCACGAACCACCTCCATCACGGGTTGCCTCGGGGGGCACGTCGTCTGAATGAATTTGTGCCGTACAGACGAGTCAGGCCCTCGCCCTACGAGAAACTGATGCGCACGTGGAGAGGGTTCGAGAGCGATAGCGGCGTATATGATCACACTATCCGGTCACTTTCGGAACGAGACTTCGAAATCTTCCGGAGAATGAGCCCTGGCGATCAGTATCCTGAGGCCCATAAAATCGCTCTGGCAATCTTTGCTGAAGAATTGGCGAGTCTCAAGCGGCATGGGCCTTCACCATCAAGAGATTCAGCAGCTTACAGGCAACTAATGAAGCTGACGGTCCCGCCATATGATCCGGAAAAGTTTCCTAACAAATGGCGTAAGATGGCGGCCCACGAGCCTGCCCGCACTCTGATGGCGCATCTGGGGAAGGACACCTACTCGCACATTCACTATGATAGCCGACAGGCACGGACGATCTCCGTCCGAGAGGCGGCACGGTTGATGAGCTTCCCAGACGGCTTCCGTTTCGTTGGCACGATGAACCCTGCTTTCCGCCAGATTGGGAATGCTGTTCCCCCTCTGATGGCTCTGGCTTTGGGTCGTGAAGTCATGAAGACTCTGACAGGAAGCGTATGCAAAGAAGAATCGCTCTTAAGCGCCTGACAGCTTCTGACCTGACACTCTTCGAGTGGCAGTTCCGGAATCGGAATGCCGGGAATCAGAAATCGATCAATCTGAACGCCGATGTCTTTGTCGGCGAGCTGTTTCCGTCTCTTCCTGTGGCTGCGGCAGAGTTGAACGGTCGAGTTCCCATCGACCTCAACATTTACGGCCCAGGTCATGCCGGGTTGCACAATCTCCAACGGAAGATCCTGAAGGGACCTGGCTACAAGAATTGGAGATTGGACGGAGAATTTATCAACAACCCTGAGAACGAGCCCGAACGCTACAACGTGCTTAAACCGGACGACCTTGCAGTCTTCGAGTTCCTCGGGCCAATCGTTCCAAGCTCTGCCAAACTGATCCTGGTTGCTCGGGACGTCGCCGAAGACGAATCTATCTACCAATCCTTAATTTCGCTCATCGGAAGCAAGAGCATGGTAGGCCTTTCGGCAGGTCAGCTCGAGGCGGTGGCGAGCGGGCTGAAAGACGCTGATCACCCATTTCATCAACTAACGCTTGACGCCGAACTCGAGGATGCAGCGCTCGGTGGGTCAAGGGCGATGTCTTCCTTTGGACGGCGATCTCCTGGAAGAACGCTTAGCCGTCAAGACCTGGAACGCGCTCGTCAAGCGGCAGGCCAGGTTGGCGGAGCAGGCGAGGAACTGATCTTCCACTATCTGGACCGATTGAAGGCCAGCGGAACGATCGTAGACTTTCGCTGGGAAGCCGAGATCAACGCGGTCGCACCGTACGATTTCCTAGTCACGATGTCTGACGGGAAGGAAATAGCGATCGATGTGAAATCGACGAATGGCGAATTTGACCGGTCAATCCATGTTTCATATGGCGAACTGGTTGAAATGACGCGCGAGCGCCGATACGACATCTACCGTGTGTTCGACGTTAGCGATTCAGGCGGCAGGCTGCGCATCGCTGAGAGCGTTGGTGGTTTCGCTTCCACGGTTCTCCAGGGTCTCTCAGGACTCCCTGCTGGAGTAGTTGCCGACAGCGTGTCGCTTGGCCCAGGCTCGCTTCCGTTCGGCCCAGTGCAGGTCGTCGACGTCTCGCAGGAGCCCGAAGAGATTGGCTAACCCCGCCTTCATCGGAGTTCATGCCAAACGAACGGACGTCCTTTCGCCAAGTCAACGGCGTCACTGCATGTCGCAGATAAAGGGTCGGAACACGAAACCGGAGCTGCTCCTGCGTCGAGCGTTGTGGCGCCTGGGCCTGCGGTATCGCGTCAAGTCCAAAGTACTAGGAAAACCCGATGTCGTATTTGCCACGGCTCGGATCGCTGTTTTTGTCGATGGCTGCCAGTGGCATTGCTGTCCTGCGCACTGGGTCCGCCCAAAATCGAATACTCGCTTTTGGGACAGAAAGTTCAAACGCAACCTTGAGCGTGACGCGGAGGTGACTCTTCTTCTCGAGGCGCAGGGTTGGAGGGTTCTTCGCTTCTGGGAGCATCAGGTCGAGTCCGATTGCGATGCTCTTGCAAGTACTGTGTACGATTTGGTTGCGACTCGATGAACGACTCTGGCTCGACCCGGAGGAAGGTCCAACCCACGGGTCGCACCTTCGTTTCGCATGCGTCGCGCGGCCTATTTCGGCCACCGAAGCGCGGCGGTGAAGCCCGGTATCGAGTTGGCCAGCTACTCCGAGTGCGTGTACACGACATCCAGCAGCTCTCGCGCGAGGACGGTGTCGACCGACTTGCCGTGGCGGTCGGCGAGGCGACCAGGGCCAGGACCCTCGAGGCGGGGGATGCGCACTTCCAGGTCGGCTAGGCGGAGGAGCTCGGGGATGGCGTCGGCGAGGTAGGCGCCGAGGGCGGATTCGATCGCTTCCTGCGGGCAGAAGTCCATGCCGAAGGAGGCCAGCTCCCCCCACGACAGCCTTCACGCCCTGAGGCGTGTCCACCCCTTCTAGCGAATGAGGTTACATTTGGTGGGCGCGAGCGACTCGAAACGCTGACGCCCGCGGTGTGAACTAGAGGCACCGTCCCGGTATATCGCAGGACTTCAGTAGATTCAGTGGCTTACGAGCGTCCCGCGACGTCCCGGCAACGCTACGCCGAGACTCTCCGCGCACACGATGAGATACTGCTTGCCGCCGAGTGTCATGCCGCTTCAGAGCGCCGCTATCAGCCACATGGACAATTGCGGCGCCGTAGATGAGCAGCGTTAGGATTGGTGACGACCACTTCCAGAATGCCGCCTTGCGCGGCATGTCGCTGGCCCAAGGAGGGTCCGAGTCGGCGAATCTTTGCTGCATAAAACTCTGCGATCGCGTTGATCCGCCATTCTGTGATCCCGAACGCGGCGGCGATCAGGATCGGACCGATAGTTTAGGAGTGTTGCCAGAACAGCTTTCCCTACCTCGGAGGCGCCACCAAGGCCCGAGGCACAGCCACTCACAGCCACTCGTCAGCTGGCTCGCAGGAAGAACCGCGTTGGACTCTTCCCTCCCTGACCGCTTGCCCAGCGGAAGTGCGGATGCTGACTTTGGTTGTCCGCGATCACCATTTCGTCCTGGTTGATCGGACGGAGCACGAGGTAAATGTGATCGGTTCCGTGATGCGGCGTCGGTCCGCACGTCGAACCGACGTCGCCGGCCTGCTGGCTGCCGATTGCGATCTCTGCCCAGCCACGATCACGCAACACCTGGCCCAGCTTGATCGCTTGAAACGTGTCGGGGACATCGATACCTGCATCCTGTAAGAGTATCGAGAGCGTGATGGCGCATCCGTCAGAGGGATAGATCTCGTCATCGAAATCCAGCAGCTTCCGAGCGGCACGCGCTTCCAACTGTTGCAGGGTAGCATCGTTGGAAGCGTCAGCGATAAGTTGCGGCAAGCGATCTTTGTCGTTCATCTTCGTCTCCTCCTCATAGCACTTCAAATGTAGGAGTGTCGCGTTGATCACTTATCCTACCCATGCGTCTTAATTTCAGGGTTGCAGGTTAGGTCTGGAAGCCTGGAGCCGAAACGAAGGGTCGAACCTTCGTTTCAGGAGCGCCCCCCCGCCAGCCCCTCCCGTCACACTTCCGTAACCGTAAGCGTCTTATAGGTATCTAAGTAAACATGGGGGTAGGGACGGAGGGCGGTCGTGGCTCTCCTCTTTGAAGGAGACCGTCTGCCTCATGGAACCAACGCCTACTCGGCTGGAGAGGTTCATCGAGAAGCTGGGACTGAAGGCCCTCGACATCGTCCGGGAGGCCAATCGCATTGCCTTCGACGAAGCCGTCGAATCGATCAGCCGTAAGCACTTCCTGATGCTGCGCCAGGGCCGCGCAACGGCAACCGCTGGAAGGATTTACATCATCGTCGCTGCAATCCGCTCTCTGACCGGCATGCTGGTTCAGGCCACGGAGCTCTTCGTCCTCCAGCCGGCCACGCCCGAGCCAGGCGATGTTCCGTGGGAGACGTCCTGGCCGAGCCCCGCCGGCCCTTCGGTATCCTCCTACCGAAAGATCTCCGGTTCCCTCTGGAGTAGGGTTAGCAGCGTGGCCCACCCATCACACCCGACGGACGAGAGCGAGTTCGAGGCGCTTTATACCGAGTACGGGGTGCTCCTGCGGTCGATCGCCATCCGCCGCTACAACATCCCCCCGGACGACGCCGAGGCCCTGGTCCACGACATCTTCACCGCCTACCTGCAGCGCCGCGAGCACGTGCGCGAGCTGAAGGGATGGCTGATCGGCGCCATCGGAAACGCTTCGAAGGACTATCTGCGCCGGCGGAAGCGGGAAGAGCCGCTGTTGCCGGAGCACGACGAGAAGCCCGATCAGGCCGCCGAGGAGAAGGCCGAACGCTGGATGCTCAACATGACCGTGGCCAGGGTTCTGGCCCGCCTCGGCGAGAAGTGCCGGGAGACCCTCCGCCGCTACTATTTCAACGAGGAGTCGAAGGAGTCGATCGCCGAGCAACTGGCCACCTCTCCCGGCTACGTGCTCCAGCTCCTGGTCTCCTGCCGCCGCCGCGTTCGCGAGATCTACGACGCCATGAGATCTTCCAAATGAACGTTCACTACGGGGATGACGAGTTGTCTGCCTATGCCCTGGCCCCTTCGCTGAGCGCGGACGCCGAGGCCATCGAGAAGCATGTGGCCGTTTGCGATGAGTGCAGCGCGCGCCTTCAGTTCATCGGCGAGCTGGATGACGCCTTCCGCGACGCGGAGACATGGGCAGCCGTCGATCTGCTGCTGACCCGCCCGCAGCGCCTGGAGGCGGCGCTGGCGGAGTACCATCGGGTCGAGAAGGAGGATGCCGATGCCGAGGCCCTCCTGGAGCCGCTGCTCAAATCGCCGATCCGCTTCCGCGACGTCGACGTCGATGCCGACGTCCGTTTCCATACCGCGGGCGTGGTCCGCAAGCTTTGCCGGGCCGCGCACGCCCGCCACGAGAAGCAGCCGCAGTTCAGCCTCGTGATCACCAACGCCGCCTGCCGCATCGCCCTCGGCCTGCCGAAGAGCAACAAGGATCGCCGCTCTGTGCTGGCCCTGGCCATCCGCGAGCGCGCCAACGCCTTCCGCTACCTCGGCCGCTTCGCCGAGGGGCTGAAATCGCTCGACGATGCGGAGAAGCTGTTCGACCAGTCACCAGGGACGGATCCGTTCGATCTCGCGGTGGTTTGGTATATCAGGGCGACGATCTATATGAAGAGTGGCCGTGCCATCGAAGGCATACCGTTATCTCAGGCTGCAGCCGTCGTCTTCAAAGGATACGGTGATCGCTATCGTGAACTGACAGCTGTAATGGCCGAGGCTTCCTGCCTAATCTACAGCGGACGTCCGGCGGAAGCGGCCGAGGCGTTCGAGCGTGTTGCGTCAATCGCGCGAACGACGGACCACGGAGAGATTCTGGCGCGCGCTCTTCAGAACGCGGGCGACGCATATCTCGCGGCCGCAAGACACACCAAAGCGGCACCATGCCTGTTAGAGGCGCTTGCTCTGTTTGACGATCTCGGGCTCGTCACGGAGAGCGCGCGAAGCGTGTGGAAGCTTGCAAGCGTTCGTGCTGCCGAGGGAGAACTCGAAGAAGCCGCTCTGCAGCTCGAGAAGGCTCGTGCCGAACTGGAGCGACTTGGCTTGACTAATGATGCTGCACTTGCAACTCTTGAATGGGCCGAGGTCCGCATGGGTTCAGGTGACACCGAAGGCGTAGCTGAGACCTGCGCGGCAATTGCTGTGGAGTTCGAGTCTGAGGGCATGATGAGAAACGCTCGCATTGCTCTCGCATATCTCCACGAGGCCATGCTCTCTGGATCGGCAACGCCACAAGTTGTGCGCCATGTCCGCGCTTACTTGACCGATCTCCCCGAGCATCCGGCGGGTGAGTTTGTCGACCTTTGTTGAAGAAAGTTCGACAGGACGCTCATAAACATAGGCCCTCGCGACACTCCTATCTAGAGGGCCCCCTCTGACAGACTGCTGGGCAACCGGCACGGAGGGTTTGTGCGCAGACTTCAGAAGTGTGCTGTAGGTGTATTGATCGTAGCGGCACTTAGCGTCACGGTGCCTGCTTTTGCCTCAGCTTCAGATAGCGGCAATTCCGACCTGCAATCGCTCCTAAGCAGGTTCAAAACGTGGATCGTTCGCGTTCTCGACTACAACGGTGTGTCGCTTCCCCCCGGCTGACCAACCACGCGCCACCGCACGCGACATCGCGTCCCAAGTACGGGGTCCTTCGCAGCGCTTCGCTGCTCCGCCTGCGGCTAGGCAGCTACGCAGCCTCATCAGGATGACAGTTTTGGTGACAGCGAGGGGCGAATCTAGGACGCCGAAGCAGCCCCCGGTTTGATCATCCCCCGAGAGGAACGAAACGAAGGGTCGCACCTTCGTTTCGTATGCTTTGTTCGGTCTACTGCGGCCACCGAAGCGCGGCTGTGAAGTCCGGAATCGCCGTGGCAAGGTACTCCGAGTGCGCGGATACGACATCCAGCAGCTCTCGCGCGAGGACGGCATCGACCGACTTGCCGTCGCGGCGGGCGATGCGTTCCAGGGCCAGGACCCTCGAGGCGGGGGATGCGCACTTCCAGGTCGGCCAGGCGGATGAGCCCCTGGGATGGCGTCGGCGAGGTCGGTGCCGAGGGCGGATTCGATCGCTTCCTGGGGCTGGAAGCCCATGCCGAAGGAGGCCACCTCTCCCCACGACAGCCTAACGCCCTGAGGCGTGTCCACCCCTTCCAGCTCACCGACTTCCATCCATCCGAGCACGTCCCGCAGCGGCATGCAGAGGATCTCGGCCGCGTCGCGGATGCAGTAGGTCTCCTTCGGTTCGAGGAAGAGGCGGCGGATGTGCGTGGCGGCGTCGGTCATGGCATGATTCTCCTGAGCGATCGATCTCGATATCGCGATCGTACTAACGCGATAGTAATAGTTACGTCCGGCGTTGTCAATAGGTTCGTGGCGAAGGATGGATATGAAAGTAGCGGCTCGCGAGGCAGAGATGTTCGGTGCGGCGTTGAAACGCTGGCGTGAGAAGCGCGGCCTTACTCAGGACGGACTGTCGCGCCTGGCAGGGATCGCTAGCAGCTACGCGAGCCAGGTCGAGCGCGGTGAGAAAGTGCCCAGCCTCACCATCATCCTGAAGCTATCCCTGGCCTTGAACCTCACGCCCGGTGAGCTGCTCTCCGATTTCACGGCGGCGTCGATGAAGAAGCTTCGCTT
>DATLWH010000027.1:0-2687 GCA_035576505.1 Thermoanaerobaculia bacterium
GTTCGGCGGCTGTCTTGGCATCGACTTTCTTGTTGTGGAACTCGATGATGGCCGAGGTCGGCCGCACCTGCAGCGAGGGGATCTGCTGCAATTTCGTTACGAGCGCATCGGAGACCGACCGATAGAAAGTCGTCTTTCGTATTGTTCGAGATGTTTTCGAGCGGCAGGACGGCCATCGAATGGATCGGCGGGGGAGCTGCGGGCGCCGGCGGTTGCAGATCGGGTTTCGTGTGACGATTGAAGTAGACGATGGCGGCGGCACCGATCACAAATGCGACGATCGTCAGGACCAGTCGTGACCAGCGCGGCTTCGAACGGGTGCGCCCGAGCGAGGAATGGGAGCGCGACAAAGTGGGGAATCGGGCCGTAGGCGTGTCGAGGTCCTCGAGGTCGGCCAGGAGATCGCGGGCACTCTGGTAGCGATCGTTCGGATCCTTCTTCAACAGCCTGCCGATGATCTTCGTGGCCGCGGTCGGGAAGGCCGGATCGCGGGCCACGAACGGCTCCGGCTCGTCGTCGCGGATCTTTTCGAGCACCATCAGCGGCGCGTTGGCGTTGAACGGCAACTGCCCGGTCGCCATCTGAAAGAAGATGACGCCCACCGAGAAAAGGTCGGTCCGCGCGTCAGCGGGTTGTCCGCGCACCTGCTCCGGAGCGAGATAGTGCAAGGTGCCGAAGAGGCGCTTGCTCGATGAGTCCGACGGGCGGGCCAGTTGTGTGGGGAGCGACTTGGCCAGACCGAAGTCGAGGATCTTCACCTGTCCGGTCGGCTCGATCATGATGTTGGACGACTTCAGATCGCGATGGACGATGCCGCCCTCGTGCGCCGCGGCGGCGCCTGCGGCGATCTGCTTGGCGATCGTGAGGAACTCGCCGGCCTCGATGGGACGGCGGCGCATCCGCTGGGAGAGCGTCTCGCCGTCGCAGTACTCCATGACGATGAAGGGAACGCCCTCGTTTGTCTCGCCGACCTCGTAGATCGTGGCGACGTTAGGGTGGCGGATTGCGGCGGCCGTCCGGGCCTCGCGCATGAACCTGGCTCGGCGGTCTTCTGTGCCGAGGTCTTCGCTGTGCAGAACCTTGACGGCCACTAGGCGGTCGAGGCGCTGGTCGCGTGCCAGGTAAACCGTCCCCATGCCGCCTTTGCCGAGGATGCGGACGACGTCGAATCGATCAACGCTCTGCGGAAGGTCGGACACGGACGTGGCATTGTACGACTGCGCGGTTGTCTGTGCGGCTTCGCCGCGTTGTCGGTTTCGCGGATCGAATCTGACCCACACGTGGTCACTTTCTGACCCAGGGCTCTGACGGGTGCGTTATATTTACGCCCGTAACAGAAACGTATCAGAGACATGACGATCACTGTCGACCCGACGCTCGCCCCAGCGCTGCAACTCCCCCCTCGCTACCAGGTTCGCGCCATCCTCAAGGAGACGCCGGCGACCTGTGTCTATCGAGTCTTTGACGTCGCCGACCACTGTGACGAGGCCATCAAGATCCTCCGGCATGAGCTGTCGGAGCCGCAGCAGCTTTTGCGGTTCAAGACTGAGTTCTCCACGCTCGCTTCGCTCGAGCACGAGAGCATCATCAAGGTTCGCGAGTACGGCCTGCTGCAGGAAGGCTTCCCGTACTTCACGATGGAGTACTTCGCCGGGAGGAAGATCTCGGAGTATTTCGACGGCCATAGCTGGCCGGCGATCTACGACGTGATTCTGCAGATCGCTTCGGCTCTGCACCATATCCACCACCTCGGCATCATCCATCTCGATCTCAAGCCTTCGAACATCCTCGTCGACGAGGGGGGTAAGGCGAAGATCATGGATTTCGGGGTAGCCGTGGAGAGCAGGCAAGTGCTCGATCGGCAGATTCGAGGGTCGCTGCCCTACATGCCGCCCGAGGTCCTGAAACAGGATCGTGTCGACTCACGCGCCGATCTGTACTCCCTCGGGATGACGCTCTACGAGACCGTGACGGGCGCCTTACCGGGCTATGGCAGGCCGTCGATCGAGGTGATCCGTATGCACCTCGACGAGGAAATCCGCCCGCCGTCGTCGATCAATCCGCGCGTGCCGCAGGAGCTCGAGCAGATCATCATGAAGCTCCTGGAGAAGGATCCGCGGCATCGCTTCAGCTCGGCGGCGTCGCTGCTGCACGATGTCGCCGCGGCGGCAGGAAAGAAAGCCGATGCAGGAGAGCTGCTCGTCGGACGGGGCGAGCTCTTTGCCGCGCCGCTGATCGGCCGGAAAGCAGAGGTTGCGCAACTCGCCTCGATGATCGCCGACGCGCGCGGCGGACAGGGGAATGGGGTCATCGTCGCCGGCGCGGAGGGGATGGGAAAGAGCCGCATCGTCCGCGATGCCACGCTGCGCGCGCAACTCGAAGGGGCACGAGTCTTTTGCGGCCGTTGCCCGATCAATGGGAAAACGATCTACGCGCCGTTCTTCGAGATCTACCAGCAGATGGTTCTTGCCGTGAACCCTGAGGCCGACGTTTCCGGCGAGATTCGCCGCCTTCTGCGGCCCGTCGTCATCGCGGCGCAGGGCGAAGAGGCGACACCGGCCACGGGGCAGAAGTACCGTCTCTTCAACCGCATCGTGCAGGCCATGCAGGACATGTATGGGTTCCTCAGCGCCAGCACGGCCGGAGGTGAGTCGAACGCGTCGCCGCTCATCCTCGTGTTTGAAGAC
>DATLWH010000028.1:0-8204 GCA_035576505.1 Thermoanaerobaculia bacterium
TTTGCCATGTATCTTGATGACGCGCTGTTCCCTAGCCATGTGCGCGAGATTGTACTTCGGAGTTCCTGAGTTGCTGAGTTGCAAGGTTGCATGGCGGTTCCTGTCCGGGGTCGCCCGGTTGCAACCAAGCAACCCAGCAACCCAGGAACCCTCCTGAGCTCACTCCTTCCAGCCGAACTTGCCGACCAGAGGCACGAACTCGGCGGTACCGCAGTCCTCGACCTGCAGCCGGGTGCCGACGCGCATCACGCGGGCCAGGCGTTGGTTGCCTTCCGGGCCGATGGGGATGACGAGCTTCCCGGTACGGGAGAGTTGCTGGAGGAGCGGCTCCGGCACCTCGGGGGCGGCCGCGGCGACGATGATGCGATCGAACGGGGCCTGGTCGGACCAGCCGTAGGTGCCGTCGAATACCTTCACCGTGGCGTTGTAGATTTTGAGCGTGCGGATCATCTCCGCCGCGCGCAGCGCCAGCTCGTTCACCCGCTCGATGGAGAAGACTTTGGCGCAGAGCTTCGAGAGGACGACGGCCTGGTAGCCGGTGCCGGTACCGATCTCGAGGACTTTTTCCTTGCCCGTGAGCTCGAGCAGCTCGATCATCCGCGCCACGATGTACGGCTGCGAGATGGTCTGCTTCGCCCCGATCGGCAGGGCTCCCGCGCCGTAGGCTTGCGCGGCCACGAGCGTCGGCACGAAGAGGTGCCGCGGCACTTCGCGCATGGCCTGCAGTACACGCTCGTCTTTGATGCCGCGCTTGGCGACGTGGTCCTGCACCATGCGTGCGCGAAGGTGCGCGAAGTCAGGCCGTTGAGGACTATCCTTCCGAGACGTTGCCAAGGATCTCCTCGAGCGGCTTGAGCCGCGGAATCGATTCGTGGTGGGTCAGGTCGAGGTGCAGCGGCGTAATGGCGACGCAGCCATCCTCCACGGCTTCGAAGTCGGTCCCCTGGCCGGGGTGCCAGGTCGGCTTGCCTCCGCCGATCCAGTAGTAGGTGCGGCCGCGGGGGTCTTTCCGCTCGAGGATGTCCCCCGCGTAGATGCGGTTGCCGAGCCGTGCAACGCGCACACCGCTGAATTCGACGGGGAAGTTGACGTTGAGGATGATGTGCGGATCGCGATGCTCCGTCAGCGCCCAGCGGATGAGCTTCTCCGCGAAGACGGCGCTGCGATCAAAGGAGAAGTTCTCCCCGACGAGGGTGGAGAAGGCGATGGAGGGGACGTCGAGAAGCGCCCCTTCGAACGCGGCCGAGATGGTGCCGGAGTAGGTGACGTCATCGCCGAGGTTCGGCCCGAAGTTGATGCCGGAGACGACGAGGTCGGGCCGGTCGTCGCGCATGAGCTTGAGGATGGCCAGGTTGACGCAGTCAGCCGGTGTACCGTCGATGATGTATTCGTTCTCACGGAGCTTCAGCATCCGCAGAGGACGGTTGAGCGTGAGCGCATGCGAGGCCGCGCTCTGCTCCCGATCGGGCGCCACGACCATGACCTCGACGCCATCGATGCGCCGGCAGGCCTCCGCAAGCTTGCGGATTCCTTCGCTGTAGATGCCGTCGTCGTTGGTAACGAGAATGCGGGGCATGGAGGCGCATGGTAGCGCATTGCTGCACGCTCAAAACCCATTCAACCACAGAGACACAAAGGACACTGAGGTTCTCTCTGCGACCTCTGTGTCTCCGTGGTGAATCGCCTTCCAGAAGCGTGGCAAAAAGTCCGGGAATCAATGACGGCGCATTGTATGAAAACGCCGGGACGGGGTATCGTGAGCGCGTGATCAAGAGACTGATCGCCGCCTCGTGAAACCGTGGCTTTTCGTCGCCGTAGCACTCGTCAGCGGGCTGGCGTATGTCTTCGTCACGCCGCCGCTCGCGGTGCCGGATGAGAGCAATCACCTCTGGCGCGCACTGGCGATTGCCCGAGGACACTTGATTCCAGGGCGAGGTCTGGACGCGATCGCTCTCCCAAAGTCCACACAGGATCTGGTGTGGATTCTCGACCGCCAGGAGCAGCGGGAGACGCTCGCGCAAAAGCTACGGCTTGCCTCCACGTTGCCGTTCGACCGGCGGCTGGGCGGGACGATCCGGTTCGCGGCCTGGTATACGCCGATGCCGTACGTCGTTCAGTCGCTCGTGGCGATCCTGCCACTCCGGCCGCTGGTCCTCTTCTACGCGGGCCGAGTCGCGAATCTGATTGTGGCCATCATGCTGATCGCAATGGCGATCCGCGCTGCTCCGCAGTTGAGCGGCGTGATGGCTGCCGTGGCGCTTCTGCCGATGTCGCTCTATGAATTGGCATCCTGGTCGGCGGACGCGGCGACGATGGCGCTGGCATGGCTCTTTACGGCCCTTCTGCTCGCGCCGGAGCGGAGGCTGTGGGCGGTTGCGACGGCAGGACTTGCGCTCGGCCTCTGCAAGCCCGCGTATTTCCTGATCGCGCTTCTCGCGCTGGCGGTCGAGTTACGCTGGCGCGAACGGATTGCCATCATCGGTGCGACGGCAGCCGGCACACTGCTGGCGTTAGCGGCCGCTTCGCGGGGTGCATACAACCCTCGCGTCGGGCTGCCGGTGGATGCCGCGGCACAGATCCGCTGCATCGCCGCGAATCCGATGAGATTCGCCGGCGTGGCCATTCATGACGCCGTGACGAATGGCCGGTTCTACCTCGAAGAGATGGTCGGACGCTTCGGTGCGAACGAGCTGAAGTTGTCGCCATTCATCATCACGGCCGAGCTCCTCCTGCTCCTGACCGTCGCAATCACGACCGGGGCGGCATTACGCGGACGCGTGCGGATGGCGGCCGTGGCGATCACCGTGATGACGGTCTGCGGCATCCTTCTTTCGCAGTATCTGATCTGGTCGATCGTCTGCGGAGATACCATCGAAGGCGTCCAGGGGCGCTACTTTCTCGAGATCCTGCCGCTGTTGCTCGCCGCGATCGCGGTCCAACGCATCCGTTGGCGGGCCGGCCCGTGGGTCATCGTGGCGGTTTCGATCGTTTGTAACGGCATGGCGATGGCGACGCTCGTGCGCCGCTACTGGTGAGCGTGGGATAATCGCCTCGTTTCAATAAGAAAGGAGCGGCTCATGGCGAAGAACATCGCGGTGTTCCTCGACGGCACCTGGGATACCTACCAGGAAGGTGTCGGCAACAACAGCAACGTCGGCAGGATGTATGAGGCAGCGGTCAACGATGGCGCGCGGCAGGTGAAGCACTACACGCCCGGAGTCGGCACCGACTGGTACGACCGCATCAAGGGCGGTGTGGCCGGTGTTGGTCTGAACGACCGCATCCGCAATGCCTATCAGTTCATCACCGACCAGTACGACGACGGCGATGCCATCTTCATCTTCGGCTTCAGCCGCGGCGCATACGAGGCACGAAGCCTGGCCGGAATGGTGGGGCGGGTGGGACTGCTCGACCGGACCCGCTTCGCGGAAACAAACCGCAAGGACATGTTCGACATCATCTTCAACAACTACACCCGGCCCAAGGACCCCGCCAACAACCAGCTCGTCGCCAACTTCAAGGCCACGAACTGCGTCGATGTGCCGATCAAGATGGTCGGTGTGTGGGACACGGTCGGCGCCCTCGGCGTGCCTGTGTTCGCTACGCAGCTGACACTCTTCGTGCCGACGTTCCACGACCTCAGCCTCGGGCCGCGCGTGGAGAACGCCTATCACGCCATATCGATCGATGAGCAGCGCTTCGATTTCCAGCCGACGTATTGGGATCCCGCCAGCGTGCGGCCCGGCCAGCATCTCGAGCAGGTCTACTTCGCCGGGGTGCACTCCGACGTCGGCGGCGGCTACGACGATGATCACAGCCTTTCGGACATCACGCTCTGCTGGATGGTCGACCGCGCGCGGAAGCACGGCCTGCTCTTCACGTCGGACGCCTTCGGCACGTGCGCGGACGATGCGGTCTTCGGCCGGCTGCACGACTCGTTCTCGCCGCTGCTCGCCAGCCGCGGCCGCTTCCATCGCGTCGTCGACGCCGGCATGACCATCCACAAGTCGGTGCAATCACGCTGGACGGACACACAGGGTCGCGCCAAGCCGGGCGCCTATGCGCCGGTGAATCTCGTGCAGGGAACGAGCTACGACTTCGTCGACTGAAACGAAGCACGAATCCCAACGTAGGTCGGACTCTCCAGTCCGACCGGCGCTCGGGAGATCGGTAATTGATAACCGCCTGTCGTTCAGAGCCGCGCAAGCGCCCGTCGGACTAGAGAGTCCGACCTACGTCGAGCCAACGAAAAACGGGCGAGCCTTTCGGCTCGCCCGTTTCAGAGATGCGTTGTCGTTGATGCTTAGTACATTCCGCCCATACCGCCGCCCATTCCACCACCGCCGCCACCCGGCTGCGGCTTCTCTTCTTCCTTGATCTCGGAGACGAGCGCTTCGGTGGTGAGCATGAGGCCGGCGATCGAGGAGGCGTTCTGGAGCGCCTGCTTGGTCACCTTGGCCGGGTCGATGATGCCGGCGCCGATCATGTCGACGACTTCGTCGTTGCGGGCGTCATAACCCCACGTGCCGCCGCCCTTGTTCTTGATCCTGATCTCGTTGAGCAGAACCGAGGCTTCCTTGCCGGCGTTGAAGACGATCTGCCGGAACGGCTCTTCGAGCGCGCGGCGGATGACGTTGACGCCAACCTTGGTGTCGCCCTCGGCCTTGAGTGCCTCGACCGCGGCGATGGCGTGGAGCAGGGCGACGCCGCCGCCCGGGACGATGCCCTCTTCGACGGCAGCCTTGGTGGCGTGCATGGCGTCTTCGACGCGCGCCTTCTTCTCTTTCATCTCGGTCTCGGTCGCGGCGCCGACCTTGATGACGGCAACGCCGCCGACGAGCTTGGCCAGGCGCTCCTGGAGCTTCTCGCGGTCGTAGTCCGAGGTCGTGTCGTCGATGAGCGTACGAATCTGCTTGACGCGGCCGGCGATCGCTTCCTTGTGACCCTTGTCGTCGGTGTCGGTCACCAGGGTGGTGTTGTCCTTATCGATCGACACCCGCTTGGCGTCGCCGAGGTCTTCCCACTTCACGTTCTCGAGCTTCACGCCGATGTCTTCGGAGATCAGCTTGCCGCCGGTGAGGATGGCGATGTCTTCGAGCATGGCCTTGCGGCGGTCGCCGAAGCCCGGCGCCTTGACGGCGGCGACATTCAGCGTGCCGCGGAGTTTGTTGACGACGAGCGTGGCCAGAGCCTCGCCCTCGACGTCCTCGGCGATGATGAGGAGCGGTTTGCCCTGACGGGCTGTCTGCTCGAGGATCGGCAGCAGGTCTTTCATCGAGGAGACTTTCTTCTCGTAGATGAGGATCTTGGCGTTCTCGAGGACTGACTCCATCCGCTCCGGGTCGGTGACGAAGTAAGGCGAGAGATAGCCGCGGTCGAACTGCATGCCCTCGACCACTTCGAGGACCGTGTCGAGGCCGCGCGCCTCTTCGACGGTGATAACGCCGTCTTTGCCGACCTTCTCCATGGCCTGGGCGATGATGGTGCCGATCTCATCGTCACTGTTGGCGGAAATGGTGCCGATGTGGGCGATGTCCTTCCCCTCGACCGGCTTGGCCAGCTTATCGATCGATTCGACGGCGGCCTTCACGGCCAGCTCGATGCCGCGCTTGACGTCCATCGGGTTCGCGCCGGCGGTCACGTTCTTGATGCCTTCGCGGTAGATCGCCTGGGCCAGCACGGTGGCGGTGGTGGTGCCGTCTCCGGCGGTGTCAGAGGTCTTCGAAGCGACCTCGCGGACCATCTGGGCGCCGGCGTTCTCGAGCTCATCCTTCAGCTCGATCTCTTTGGCGACGGTGACACCGTCCTTGGTGATTGTGGGCGAGCCGAACTTCTTCTCGATGACGACGTTGCGGCCGCGGGGACCGAGCGTCACTTTGACCGCATCGGCGAGCTTGTTGACGCCGCGAAGAATGGCCTGACGGGCTTCTTCGCCGTACGTAATACGCTTTGCCATGAGTTGTTTCTCCTTAATTGATCTTGCCTACTCGACCACCGCGAGGACTTCGTCTTCGCGGAGGATGGTGTACTCGACGTCATCGATCTTGATGTCGGTGCCGGAGTACTTGCCGATGAGGACCGTGTCGCCCTTCTTGACGTCAAGCTTCATGCGCTTGCCATCGTCGGAGAACTTACCGTCGCCGACGGCGATCACCTCTGCCTGCTGCGGCTTCTCTTTGGCTGTGTCCGGAATGATGATGCCGCCGCGCACCTGCTCTCCTGTTTCCTTGCGCGTGACGACGATGCGGTCATATAACGGACGAAGTTTCATGGACATCTGTGACTCTCCTTTCACCCGATTCGTGGAGTTGTTCCGCGGCAGAACACCGCGAGAAGTTGCTGTTTCGGAGGGTGAGTGATTAGCACTCAAGCCTCGTGAGTGCTAACAATATGAGAGCGGGTTTATTCTGTCAAGAGGGGGAACGCCGTCATCCTGAAAGGGTAACCGAATCCGCAGATGACGCAGATGAACGCCGATTGAGAGGCCGGCAGTCCGCTATTTGCGCCCATCTGCATCATCTGCGGATGAGTGTCCTCTCTGAAGGACACGACCATTAAACGGATAACAGGCGAGCATCAATTTGATGCTCACCGTGTTCCGCGGAACACTCCGTGTGATCCGAAGCACACTCCGTCTGTTCCGAAGAACACTCCGTGTGTTCCGAAGATCACGCTGAGTGTTCCGAAGAACACTCCACCTGATCCGATGATCACTTCGAGTGTTGAAAAGAACACTCCGTGTGTTCCGAAGAACACTCCGTGTGTTCCGAAGAACACTCCGTGTGTTCCGAAGAACACTCCGTGTGATCCGAAGAACACTCCGTGTGTTCCGAAGAACACTCCGTGTGATCTGAAGAACACTCCGTGTGTTCCGAAGAACACTCCGGATGTTCCGAAGAACACGCCGAGTGTTCTGACGAACACTCCTCCTGTTCCGAGGATCACTCCACGTGTTCCGAGGATCACTCGTGTCCTTCGAAAAAGACAAGCATCGTCATCCGAAGAACACTTCGAGTGATCAGAGAAACGCCTGAGGACTATACGGCGGGCTCCGGCTTGACCGTGTTGAACATAGCGCCGACGGGTTGTTCTTCGATCGCCGGTTGAAGCGCCGCAAACTCGTCCTCGATCGTATCGCTTCCGTCTGCACCGGCCTTCGGCTTCTTGCGCAGCTTGTCGAGGTAGACGTAGAAGACTGGCGTCACGAACAGGGTAAGCGTCTGCGAGAACAGGAGACCGCCGACGACGGCGAGGCCGAGCGGCCGCCGCGACTCCGCTCCTGCCCCGAAGCCGAGCGCGATGGGAAGAGTGCCCATGAGCGCCGCCATCGTCGTCATCATGATCGGCCGGAAGCGGACGACGCACGCGTCGTAAATCGACTCCTCGGGGTTCTTCCCTTCTTTCTGTTTCTCGAGGGCGAAGTCGACCATCATGATGCCGTTCTTCTTCACCAACCCCACCAGCATGATGATGCCGACAAAGGCGTAGATCGAGAGATCGACGTGGAAGACGAGCAACGTCAGCAGGGCGCCGAAGCCGGCGAACGGAAGCGCGGAGAGGATCGTCAGCGGGTGGATGAAACTCTCGTAGAGGATGCCCAGGACCATGTAGATCACGGCGATGGCCACGATCAGCAGGATACCGAGCCCCTGCAGGGACGACTGGAAGGCCTGCGCGGTGCCCTGGAACGACGTGGAGACGGAGGCCGGGAGCGTCTGCTTGGCCACGCCGTTGATCTCGTTGACGGCCTGGCCGAGTGAGATGCCGGGTTTGGTGTTGAAGGAGATCGTGACCGAGGGGAGTTGGCCGGAGTGGTTCACGGCGAGCGGACCGAATGACGGGACGCGCTTGGTCAGGGTGTCGAGCGGAACGAGCGGGCCGCCGTTCCCGCGGACGTAAAGCATCGACAGCGCCGCCGGCGTTCCTTCGAACTCCGGCTTGAGCTGCATGATCACCTGATACTCGTTGTTCGGCGCGTAAATGGTGGAGACCTGCCGCGTTCCGTAGGCGGAGTAGAGCGCGTCCTGAACCTTGGCCATGTTCAGACCGAGCGCGGCCGCTTTGTCGCGGTCGACGGTGAGGACGAGGGTCGGATTCTTGAGCTGCAGGTCGGTGGCCACGTCGGTGAGGTCGGGCATGGTGCGCATCTTCCGCAGCATGGCGTCGCCGCCCTGATACAGCAGCGCCGTATCGGGTCCCTGCAT
>DATLWH010000029.1:0-4291 GCA_035576505.1 Thermoanaerobaculia bacterium
ATGACCTTGTTTACTGTTCCTGACATCTGGATTCTCCTGTTCGATTGATTTCAATCCGCGTACGAGCGGACCCTGCCTGCGAGAGGTCGAGGCTCTCGGGCGCATCGTGTGGGTGCGGCTATTTTATCCGAGGGGCGCGTCCCCGTGCGTTTTTCTACCCCGAGTAGAATCCACCGCCGTGAAATGCGTCATCCAGCGCGTGCGCCGCGCCTCTGTGACCGTCGGAGACGAGCTGGTCGCGGAGATCGGAAAGGGGCTGCTCATCCTGGCCGCGGTGGAGAAGGGCGATGCTGAGCAGACCATGCGCGACGCGGCGAGGAAGATCCGGGAGCTGCGCATCTTCAGCGACGACGCGGGGAAGATGAACCGGGACGTGACCGAGGCCGGCGGCGCCATCCTGGCCGTCTCGCAGTTCACGCTGGCAGGCTCGATTGCGCGAGGACGGAGGCCGAGTTTCGACAACGCGGAGGAGCCGCAGCGGGCGCGAACGATGTTCGAGCTGTTCGTCGCGGAGCTGGCCTCGACCGGCATCAGCGTCAAGACCGGCCGTTTCCGGGAGATGATGATCGTGTCGCTGGAGAACGACGGGCCGGTCACGTTCGTGTGGCCGTGACCTGTCTCCCTTGTCATGTGCCTCAGGATTAGTGCCTCAGGATTGGGTAGTCTTCTAGTGACTGTGCGTTTGCAACAATGCCTGCGCGGATAGATCACTCGATTGGTCGAATCACATAGTGGCCCGGAACGACTAAATAGTCCTCTCCGATCTGAGCAACTCGCCAACCTCGCGCTTTCACGGCTGCTGCGATTTCTGCCTCTTTGGCGTAGCCTTCGCAGGGGAGGATGCCGATTCGGCAGGTCTTGCCAGTCGCGATTCGCGTCTCCATCCGGTCAAGCCGCCGTTCGAGCCACGCATTCGCCAAAGACTCACCTCACACTTCGCGATTCGAGTATGGCGCAGCGCTACAGGTTTGTTCCCGGTGTGGCCAGAGCTATCCTGTGACGATGGAGGTGGGAGATGCCAAAGACACGACCCGGTTTTACCTTTCACGAACATCAGGAAGTGGGCCGAGAACTTCGTGAGATCGATGTCAAGCTAGGGAGTCTACTCGTCCGCGTGTCCGCTGCGTATGGTCCAACGTCCGTCGAAAGTAAAGCCGCCAAGAAGAGCGCGGATTACGTCGGCAGCTTGAGGTCGAAACTCGAAGAAGCGGTCAGTCGCGAAAATCCGGAAACGAGCAGGAACGACGAGGTATTAGCTTGCTATTACGGGAAAGACAAGCACGTAGGTTCATCTAAACCAGATTGACGCGCGGGAAAGAGATCGGTGATGGAACTACAATCGCGAGCCACGACTGCCACCGCAAAGTATCCGACCAAGCTCCCTCCCAGCCGGACCAGCCCGAAGTGCGATCGCGACGCGCCAGCGGAGACGAAGTAAATGTCGATGGATGCTCTGTGGCTGATTCAGCGAGGCTCATCGCAGTTCACTGCGCCTGACGCCGCAACGTTTGAGGAGTGGGTTGCGGCTGGCCGCATCGCTGAGGACGACTACGTCTACAACCCGATCCTGGCCCGCTGGCTTCTCGCTAGGGAAACGCCGGAGTTTCGGCGCGGACGACAACAACGTCAGGGCCACGGCGGCAAGATTGACCGGCATGTTATAGGCGCCGTGATCTGTAGCGTCATCTTTCTCATTATGGTGGCAGCGTGGTGGGCCAGCGGATTCGAGAGCAAGATAGTTCGCACGGATACTCGGAACGCTCCGAACGCGACGCCCGCGGCGAAACCAATTGCCGAAACAACCGCCAAGGTGGCGCGGACGCCATCACCCCAACCTGACCGCGTTGAATTGGGCAGCGTTAACGAGGGGAGCGTCACCCCGAAGCGAACTGACGTGGAGAGCGCAGTGGCTGCCATGATTGAACACCACGTGATTACTTCGATCATCCCCGATCGCTTCGAGGCACAAGTTAGTCCAGCCTTCTGGGATTCCGTCGACCTAACTACAAAGCGCGGGATCGTTATTACGATCGCTGCGTACTGCAAGATTCACGAGCCATCTACTGGCGGGGCGGTCACGATCAAGAGCAGCAATAGCGGTCAAAAGCTCGCCGAATACAGCGTGTGGTCGGGAGTCAAGATCGCTTCCGACGATTGAATACCGAGTTACTTTTTCCAGCGGCTCGCGGCAGTCTTCGCGGCGATCTGGCCCCGGCGCTCCCGTGTCAGCTTCGTAGCACGGGCACCCCCAGCGGCGACACGGGCAGCGAGAACCCGGTTCGGCATCTTCCGCCGGGCACCCTTTCGAGGATGGAGCGTCCCGCGATGTTAGAACTGGCGGTTCAAACTCACCCGTGACCGCCTTTGGCAACCGGCCGTTGCCGGCCGGCCGGCCCCGTTTATACTGCGCCGCTCATGCCTTACGAACCCAAACTGATCGAAGAGAAGTGGCAGCGGGCCTGGGCCGATGCGAAGGTGGCCGAGGTCGATGTCGCCGCACCCGGCGACAAGTTCTACATGCTCAACATGTTCCCCTACCCATCGGGCGACCTTCATGTCGGCCACGGCCGGAACTACATCCTCGGCGATGCTCTCTACCGCTACTTCCGCATGCAGGGGCGCGCGGCGCTCAACCCGATGGGATGGGACGCCTTCGGGCTGCCTGCCGAGAACGCAGCCATCAAGCGCGGCATCCATCCGCGGCAGTGGACGCTCTCCAACATCGAGCGGGAGAAGAAGCAGTTTCTCCGCTGGGGGATTCTCTACGACTGGTCGAAAGAGCTGGCCTCGTGCGACCCGGCCTACTACCGCTGGAACCAGTGGCTCTTTCTGCGGCTCTTCGAGCGCGGTCTGGCGTATCGCGCCAAGGCGCCGGTCAACTGGTGCCCGTCGGACCAGACCGTGCTCGCCAACGAGCAGGTCATCGACGGGCGCTGCGACCGGTGCAGCACCATCGTCGTGCAGCGCGACCTCGAACAATGGTTTCTGAAGATCACCGACTACGCTGACCGGCTCGACGACGGGCTCGACACGCTGGAGCACTGGCCGGAAAAAGTGAAGCTGATGCAGCGCAACTGGATCGGCCGCTCCGTCGGCGCCGACGTCGACTTCGCCGTGTCTTCGTTGGGAAAAACGCTGCGCATCTTCACCACGCGGCCCGACACGATCTACGGCGCGACGTTCATGGTGCTTGCGCCGGAGCATCCGGACGTTGCCGCGCTCATCGCGGACAACCCTGAACGTGAGGAAATCGAGCGGTGGATCGCCGGCGTCCGCAATCAGTCGAACCTGGAGCGGCAGGAGGCGGGGAAAGAAGGCCGCTTCACCGGGAAGACGGCCACCAATCCATTCACGAACGAAGAGATCCCCATCTGGCTCGGCAATTTCGTTCTGATGCAGTACGGCACCGGCGCGATCATGGCCGTGCCTGGGCACGACCAGCGCGACTTCGAGTTCGCAAAGCAGTACGGTCTTGCCATCCGCGTTGTCGTCCGCCCGTCGGACGGCGACGAGCCGAACGTGGACGAACTGGCCGAGGCGTTTTCCGTCAAAGACGAATCCGCGCTTGCGGTCAACTCCGGAATCATCAGCGGCCTCACCACACCTCGTGCCATCGAGCGGATCATCGAGGAGATCGAGCGGCTGGCCATCGGTAAGAAGATGGTGCGCTACCGGCTGCGCGACTGGCTCATCTCCCGGCAGCGCTACTGGGGAACGCCGATCCCGATGATCTACTGCGGCCGTGACGGCATCGTCCCGGTCCCGGAAGAGCAACTGCCTGTGGAATTGCCCGTCGACGTCCCATTCACAGGGCGCGAGGGAAACCCGCTGGCGAAGGACGAGCGGTTCGTCAACACGACCTGTCCGAAATGCGGAGGTCCGGCGCGGCGCGAGACCGACACGATGGATACGTTCGTCGATTCATCGTGGTACTACGCCCGCTTCATCTCCGCGAACGACGGCACGAAGATCTTCGACTCGACGCTGGCCAACCGCTGGCTGCCGGTCGACCAGTACATCGGCGGCATCGAGCACGCCATCCTCCACCTCCTCTACGCGCGCTTCATCTGCCGCACGCTGCATGACATGGGGTTGCTCAGCTATGAAGAGCCGTTCACCCGCCTCTTCAACCAGGGGATGATCACCAAAGAGGGCTACCGCGACGCCGAGACGGCGGCGTGGGTGGCGCTTGCGGACGTGGAACGGGTCGATGGTCAGCCGGTTCACAAGGAGACGCGCAAGGCGCTCATCGCCGAAACCAGCAAGATGTCGAAGTCGCACTTCAATGTCG
>DATLWH010000030.1:0-6448 GCA_035576505.1 Thermoanaerobaculia bacterium
GCGCGGCTCGAAGGCCTTCGCGTAAGGGCATTGGTTGCAGGTGAAGACGATGACCGACACTTTGCCGTCACCCGGATGGAAGGCGACGGTCTTGCCGTCGACGGCGTTCACCAGCGAGAACTTCGGCGCCGTGGCACCGACAGGCAGCTCGTCGGCGTTGACGCACGCGGCCGCGGAAACGAGCAGCAGGAATGCAGCAAACAGGCTCTTCAGGTTTTTCAAGGCATCCTCCTCAGTAGCGTACGCAATTCTGAAATCGTACTCGCGCTCTTGATCGCGCCCTGATGCCGCCAGACCTCGCGGCCGGCGGCGTCGAAGGCGATGGTGACGGGGATCTGACCTTCGAAATGGTAGTAGCCGGATAGATCGTCGGCGTTGCCTTTGTAGTAAACATTGACATAGAGGATCTTCTGCCGGTCGAGAAAGGCGGCTACGCTCTCGCGCTTCACGTCCGGGATCATGTCGTCCATCGACACTCCCACCAGCGCCACCTCCGGACCGAACGCCGCCGCGACCGCGCGCAACTCCGGCATTTCCGCGACGCACGGGACGCACCATGTGGCCCAGACATTCACCACGCGGAGCTTCGCCGCGCGGGGAAAGACGTCCTTGATCTTCGCGGGGTCTTTCACATCGCGCAGATCGGCGGCGGAGGCCGTGGTTGCGAAGAGCAGGAGAGCGAGCAGGATGCGTTTCGTCATTTCTCCCGCCGGAGGGTCAACGGTGCTGTGAGTTTTCCCTGTGTCCACGAACCGATCAACTCCGTTCCCTCCTTATTCAATTTCCCGGAGTAGGAACCACCGACGTTCTGGACGTCCCGTTAGAAGTCGCGGCGGGCGATGTTCCTCGCGGCGCCGTATTGCATGACCGCCGATAGAGCCGCGGCGATGAGCAGTCCTGCCCACGGCAACTGACCTCTGCGGAAATAGCTCTCGCCGCTCATGACGTGAAAGATGCCGAACGTCACGACCTTCTCACACTGCCCGATCACGATCGCGGCCCCGAGCGCGATCAGCAACGGGCGCCAGATGTCCGTGATCCCGGTCGAAAGGAGCGTGGCCAGACTGAAGAAGACCGTGCCGGCGATGAACGCGCACGTGCTGTGCACAAGGGCGTTCCCGATGCCGTAGCTCTGTCCGATATCCGGCGAGAAAAGCGGGATCAGGAGCGAGGGGACGAAGGCGAGCACGAGCAGCTCCGCCAGCCCGGTGGCCACCCGCACACCGAACATCCGATTGCGGGAAGCGGGCATGGACAGCGTGAAGAGCGCCGCGCCGCCCGAGGCTGGCGTGAGCGAACCGCCCGTGCCGAGCAGCACCGCGAACAGCGTCCACATTTCCAGCAGGTTCTTCCGGAACCACTCCGACCACACGTAGCCGCGATATTCGCGCACCAGAGCCGCCACCTCGATGATCCGGCGGCCGACCTCTCCCTCCGCGTGCGCCGGCACGAGCGGCAGGAGCTGCAACACCCGCGGATACGTGAAAACGGTGACGGCGGCGGAGCAGAGCAGCAGTACGAGACCGATCAGAAAGCGCCAGCGGGTTTCCAGCCACGACTTGTACCAGAGCATGTCAGTCCTCCGCGGCGACGGTCTCGAGAAAGATCTCTTTCAGCGTGATGGGGAGGACCTCGACGGACACCGGATTCAAGGCCCGAGTCTCCTCGACGATGGCCTCGGCCCCTCCGCTCGACAGCACGGTGAGTACCCTGCCCTTGCGCCGCACGCGCTCGACGCCCGGCGCGCGGAAGTCCGCCTGCGGCGCGTCGCCATCGAACACGAGCTGGATCCGCCGGTAGTTCTCACGGACGTCGTCGAGGGCTCCTGACACGACTGCCTGCCCGCGATCGATGATGGCCACGTGGTCCGCGATCTGATCGACCTCGGCGATCTGGTGTGTCGAAAAGAAGACCGTCATCGCTTCGTTCCCGGCGTGTGCCACCAGCGCCTGCAAGACCTCCTCGGCCATGGCCGGATCGAGCCCCGAGGTCGGCTCGTCGAGCACGAGAAGCTCGGCGCCGCGGCAGAGGGCCAGCAGCAACGCCAGCTTCGTGCGCGTGCCGCGCGAGAGCGCCTTCACCTTCCTGTCCCGAGGCAGCTCGAATTTCCGGAGATAGCGCTGCTCCAGGTCGGTGCTCCAGCGCGGGAAAAACGCGGCGGTGAAGCGGATCATCTCCTCCACGGTCATGAAGTCGTAGAGCTCTTTCTCCTCGCTGACGAAGCCGGTGCGCTGCCGGATCTCCACGCTTGCCTGCGGCGCTTCGGCCGGCAGTCCGAATACGCGCGCCTCGCCGCTCGTGGGCCGGGCCATGCCCAGCAGGACTTTGATCGTGGTCGTCTTGCCCGCGCCGTTCCGTCCCAGGAATCAGCAGATGGAGCCTGCCGGAATGCGGAGGTTCAACCCGCGTAGCGCCTGTACGCCGGCGTAGTCCTTCCGCAGCTCGGAGGTTTCGATGATCAGCGTCTCAGTCATGCTTGCCTCCTGTCCTGCCCGAGGCCGCCAACTCCGCTTCGAACAACCGCCGGATCTCCTCGTCTGTCAGCCCTCGCGACCGCAGTTGCTTGACTGCTGCCGCGATGACCGGCTGCGCCACGCGAACGGCATTCGCCGTCTTCCGCGAGTGCGCCTGCGCGGAAACGAAGGCACCGGAGCCGTGGCGTAGTTCGATGACGCCTTCGTGCTCGAGCTCGCGGTATGCCTTGGCAACAGTATTCGGGTTCATCACGAGCTCCTCCGCCAGCGGACGGATGCCGGGCAACTGCTCGCCCGCTCTGAGCGCGCCGGTCTCGATGGCGTGTTTCACCTGCTCCATCAACTGCAGATAGATCGGTACGCCTAACGACGGATTGGGCCGGAACAGCATCATCGCTCCACGCTACGTGGAAATCGGCCGAAGCGTGTGCGTTCCTGTTTCTCCTGGTGTCTGCCGCGTCAGGGAGCGAAAGGCCATGACGCTGAGGGCAGCCAGAACGATGAACGCGATCGCGGGACGTGGTGCGATCGTCCCGGTGGCCGCGCCAATGGCACCGTTGCGAGCCGCGACATACCGCAACGCAAACATCACCACGTCGCCGGCGAAATGGAGCGTCATCGACGGCAGGATCGAGCCGGTGAGCCGGGTCAGCATCCCGTAAACGACCGCCACCGCCAGATAAAACGGCAGGAAGGGCAGGACGGCCGCGCCGTGCGTCAGGTGTACGAGCGTGAACACCACGCTGGTGGTGGCCACGGCCATCACGGGACCATAGGCACGCTCCAACGGCAACTGCATGTACCCGCGAAAACCCGCTTCTTCCGCGACGCCCGCGACCGCCGATCCCATCACGATCGCGGCGATGATCGTAACCATGGGAAATTGGGAGAGATCGTTCGCGGGGTTCGCGATGTGCAGGAGCCCGCGCAGCGCCGCAAACAGGGCCCACACCGCCGCAACCGCCGACCCGCCCGCTATGAGAGCCCAGCGCCATCGCAGCGGACTCAAGTCCGTGGCGCGCAGATGCTCTTTCCGAAACTCCGCGCGGCGATGCGGCCATCCCTCTCCCCGCAGGTAGCGCCAGTACATCCAGAGAACGGCCGCCATCACCGGCACCGACCAGGGGATGCGGGGCGTGAGGCGCAGGTTTGTCGCCGCAAGCACGGCCCACACGATCGTGGGCGCGCCGGCGACGAGGAGTCCAAGAAGGATCGCGCGAATGAAGAGAGGCAGTCTCCGCCACATAGGAACCTCCATACCGAGTCTGTGAACTGTACTACAGAACTATCACAGTATCAGTGTGGGTCGGCTCCCGACGTTTGTCAAGAGGGGACTGAAAAGATCTATGTTCGTTTCGGTACGGCCAGCAACAACGCTCCGGCAACGATGGCGGCGATGCCGGTCCAGAGTGGGACGTTGACTGTCTTCTTCTCCTTGATCGACAGATCGATGGGGCCGAGCTTCGCCTCGTGCGTTGCTTTCGTATAGGTGAACTTGCCGTAGACGAGTCCGGCGATCCCGGCCACGATCAGCAGGACAGCGATGATTTTCAGCGCACTCAAGACCACAATCTCCGGCGGGATCCGCGTCCGGTGAACAGACGGACCACGAAGAGAAGGAGCACCGCGCCGAGGAAGGCCACGACCAGGCTTCCGATCAGTCCGCCGCCGAGGTTGACGCCCGCGACCCTGAACAGCCAGGCTCCGATGAACGCGCCGATGACGCCGACGATGATGTCACCGATGAGTCCGAAGCCGTGCCCCTTCATGAATCGGCCGGCGAGCCAGCCGGCGACCGCGCCGATGATGACGAACCAAAGTAAGCCCATGGAATCCCTCTTTCTCGCTCCGGCATGGCCGCCTCGGGGTGGTAACGCCGTGAGCCTGATGCGGATCGGTGGCTCGAAAATCCGGTGACCACGAGCGGAACGTCACTTGTCGCCGGACTGAATCGTTACGGAGGATTCAGAAGTTTTCGGGCCGAGCTGGCCGGAATGGCCGCTCTTGTCGTGATTCAAGTTTCCCCGGCAGCGGACGGTGCACGCGCCCTGCCAAGCGCGCACTCGTCATGCCTCGGCGTGCGGGCTCTGCGACGATGGCAGAGGCATGGGAACGCCGGGCTGGTAGCTGCAGAGGGGATCGTCGGCGAAGACGTTCCATTCCATCGCCCAGGCGCGGGCACGCGATCCGCCGCAGATCCGGCGGAACTCGCAGCCGCCGCATTTGCCCTTCAGGTTTTCGGGGTCGCGAAGGGCTACCAGAAGATCGCTGCCACGGTAGATCGTGCCGAGGGGACGGTAGCGAAGATTTCCGGCGCTGAAGGGGAGAAACTCGCTGGCCCGCACGTCGCCGGCGTGGGAGATGAAGAGGAAGTCGTGAGCGCCGTCGAGCGCTGACTGCATCACGTCCTGCAACCCGCCGTTGTCGTCCGGCTCATAGCCGCTGAAGTCCGACCAATTGGCGTTTGCGGCGTTGTCGAGCCGCGCATCGAGAGAACGCTGCAGACGGTAGCGCCGGTAATGCGGCGCCTCGATGACCCGCACCGCAAACGTCTCCCGTCCGCGGATCTGGTCGATGATTCCGAAAATGTGCTCGGTCTCCTCGGCGCTGATCATCTCCTTGTGCGAGGTGGCCAGAGGGACCAGGAAGTAGAGATTCCAGCGGACGATGCCGATGGAACGGACCAGGTCCGCGATGGCCTCCAGATCACCGGCGTTCCGCCGTGTAATCAACGTATTGATCTCGACTTCGAGGTTCGCGCTCTTGGCCAGCCCGGCCGCGCGCATCGTCACGGCAAAGGTGCCGGCCACGCCGCGGCCGGCCTCGTGAATGTCGCTCGTGGAACCGTCGATGCTGAGCACGATCCGCGTGAGACCGTTGCGCTCGAGGCGGGCGATGGCGTCGCCCGTGAGCTGCGAGGTCGGGGTCAGGACGAGGCTCGGATCGAGGCCGCGCCGCCGGGCGTAGTTGACGATCTGGTCGATGTCGCCGCGTTCCAGAGGGTCGCCGCCGGTCATGATCAGCTCCCGCGGCGTGAGGCTGGCGATCTGATCGATCGTCTTGTACGCCTCGTACGTGGTCAGCTCATTCGGCCCGCGATTCTCCGTCGCTCCGATGGTGCAATTGCGACAATGGAGGTCGCATGCCCGGGTGAGCTCCCACATGACAACCGGGTGTTCTTCGTATGCCGGCATGGTTTGCCTCATTGGGTTACCAGGACCCGATCGGTCCGGTGTTCCGGTTCCACAACGCCAGCGGCACGCTTGGCCGCTGGGCGTTTCATCGTGAGCACGGGGCAGTGGCTGTGCTGGACGACGCGCGCGGCGAACGTCCCGTGGAGCATGTCGGACGTGCTCCGTCCTGCCGGCTCGGCAGCGACGATCAAGTCGGCGCCGACCTTCTCCGCGTAGCCTTCGATCTGGCCGGCAACATTCCCACCGCCGAGAATCTTCAATTCGCTGCGCAGCGCGATCGACTCGGGCACCCAGGCCCGCAGGCCGATGAAATCGCCGGTCGTCAGCAACTCGTCGTCCGACGTCGCAGCCCGAATGACGATGAACTTCGCATCTGCCGGCGCGATGGCCGAGGCAAACGTGAGGGCATCGTGGTACTGATCGTCGTAGATGGCGGGACAGAGAATCGTCCTGATGACGGGATTCGATTGACAGCTCAGTGGAACGGCGATGACCGGCACCTCGGCCTTGCGCATCACCGCCTCGGTCACCGAGCCGATGATGAGGCGGCGGAATCCCGTGCGGCCGTGCGTCCCCATCACGATCATTCCCGATCCTGACTGACGCGCCGTCGTCAGGATGCCGTCGACCGGGGTGGCTACCTGAACGATGGCGTCGCAGGTCACGGCCGGATCGATGTTCGCTTGCGCATCACTGCGCAGTTGTTCCGCGGCACGCTTTTTCAGTTGGACGAAGGAGGTTTCGTCCCATCCGCCAATCGTCGCCGTATAGTCGATCGGC
>DATLWH010000031.1:0-5053 GCA_035576505.1 Thermoanaerobaculia bacterium
GGCGCCGAGACGGCGCCTGGCCAGCCGGCGAGGACGCCAGCGCTCCGGTGCATTTTCGGTTTGACTTGCATCCCTTCCCGAATCGGGTACGATCGTTCCCGAAATGGGAACGGTATCCCGGAAGGTTGCCCGAAGTGCCGCCGCGGCGGCTCTCTTCACCCCCGTTCAACAGCGGGTTCTCGGGCTTCTCTTCGGACAGCCGGAGCGCAGATTCCAGAGCGCGGAGCTGATCCGCCTCGCCGGCAGCGGTACCGGTGCGGTCCACCGCCAGCTACAGCGCCTGGCGTCGTCTGGCCTGGTCGCGGTCACTCGCGACGGCAATCAGAAGTACTACGAGGCACAGAAGGAATCGCCCGTTTTCGCTGAGATCCACGGACTGATCGTCAAGACAGTCGGTGTCGTCGACCCCTTGCGCTCGGCCCTCGGAGCGATTGCAGACCGCATCGATCTGGCCTTCGTCTTCGGATCGGTCGCCAAAGGAGCGGAGCGCGCCGGGAGCGACATCGACCTCCTCGTCGTCACCGACGATCTTGCCTACGCAGACGTCTACGCCGCGCTCGAGTCCGCGGAACAGAGTCTCGGACGAACGATCAATCCCACAGTCTTCACCCGCGCCGAGTGGAAGCGAAAGCGCTCGCGGAGCGATTCGTTCGCCGCGCGAATCACCGCACAACGACGGCTCTTCGTGATCGGGAACGACGATGCCGCCGCATGAGCAGCTCGAAGCTCTCGCCGAAACAGGCATTCTCAAGCGGGAGCCGCCGTCGCGCGAGGAGATCGAGGGCTTGATCCGCTCGGCGTCAGCGCGTCTTCAGGATGCGCAAAAGACGACCAACTCGCCCGAGAGCCGCTTCGATCTCGCGTACAACGCGGCCCACGCATTGGCGCTCGCCGCCCTTCGTTCTCACGGCTACCGTGCCGAAAAGCGTTACATTGTCTTTCAGGCGCTTCCTCACACTCTCGGGGTGGCCACTCCGACTTGGCGTCTCCTCGACCGCTGTCACAGGGAACGTAATGCCACCGAGTACGAAGGTGTGAATGGTGTCGATGAAAAGTTGCTCGCTGGCCTCATTGATGCCGCGCTTGAGCTGCTCGACCGTATCCGGAAGCTCACCGAATCGAATGAAAGCGCGGAGTGATCGTCAAAAACGTCGCGCCTTCGCGTGCGCATCGAATCTCACGCGAAGCCGCGGAGGGCGCGAAGAGGAGGAAGCACGATCGCTCCGTGTCCGCCGCATGATCCGGATTTTGCATTACGATCACCTGTCAATGATCGATGTCCTCGTCATCGGCGGCGGCCCGGCCGGCTCGACGGCGGCGACCTTGCTGGCGCGGAAGGGGTTTTCCGTCACCCTTCTGGAGCGCGAGCGGTTTCCGCGGTTTCAGATCGGTGAGTCGCTGCTTCCGTACAACAACGACCTGCTGGCCCGCCTGGGCGTGACTGTGCCGATGGCCGAGGGGACTTTCACGCCGAAGTATGGGGCGGGGTTCGTCACGGCGGATGGGGCGCTGGGCTACACCTTCCGATTCCGGGAGAACCTGCCGGAGGCGTATCACAGCTCGTTTCAGGTCAAACGCGCGGAGTTCGATGAGCTTCTGCTGCGCAATGCCGCGGCCAGCGGCGTTGATGTGCGGGAGGGGATGGGTGTCACGGCCGTCGAGCTCGGCGACTCGTCGCGCGCGGCCGTCACGTGCGCGAGCGGCGAGCGGTTCGAGGCGCGCTTCGTGGTCGACGCCAGCGGCCACGGTGCGTTTCTGGGCAACCGGCTCGGCGACAAGGAAGACGTCGAAGAGTTGAAGAAAGTGGCCGTCTTCGCGCACTACAAGAACGTTCCGCGGCCGGAAGGGCGCGATGCCGGCAACACCATCATCGTCATCCTGCGCGACGCCTGGTTCTGGCTCATTCCGGTCAGCGCGGACACGATGAGCGTCGGGCTCGTCGTGGCACGTGACCATCTGCTCGGATGCGGCCTCACCCCCGAGGCGCTGCTGGAACAGACCATCGCCGGCGCGCCGTATCTGGCCAAGCGGATGAAGGAAGCGGAGCGGGTTACGCCCGTCTACGTCCGCCGCGACTTCTCATTCATGATGAAGCGGCGGACCGGCAAGAACTTCGCGCTGGCCGGCGACGCGGCGGGCTTTCTCGATCCGATCTTCTCGACGGGCGTCTTCATGGCCATGAAGTCGGCCGACATGGTGGCCGACGCGGTCGAGCAGCGGTTGCGCAACGGGAGCATGCGCATGCTGCGGCGCTACGACCGGACGTTCCAGGGGGCGCTCGACAAGTACTTCCGCTTCATCGCCAACTTCTATCGCCGCGAGTTCCTGGAAGTCTTCCTCCAGCCGAAGACCGACTACGGCCTCATCCCGGTGATCACCGGCATCCTGGCCGGGAACATTTTCGCCACGAACAACCGCGCCAAGCTGGCGCTGTTCTTCTTCTTCGTGCGGGTGCAGAAGCTCTTCGGCGTGATCGCGCCGCCGATTGAATGGGATGAGTTGCCGGGTCCCGCAAGTATGTGAGAATGACTCAGCCCATGAATGACGACCTTAGAAAAAAACTGAAAGAGCTACTGATCGAGCGTTTGAAGTTCGAAGACATGACGCCCGACGACATCAAAGATGACGATCCCCTCTTCGCCGGCGGCCTCGGGCTGGACTCCATCGACGCCCTCGAGATCGTGGTGATGCTGGAGACGGAGTTCGGCATCAAGGTGAAGAACGAAGCCTCAGCGCGCGACAACTTTCACTCGATCTCTTCACTGGCGGACTTCGTGAAGCACCGGCTTGCGGACCAGGAGCGGGCGCAGGTGTGAGCTGGCTGGCCAGCCTTCCTCATCAGATCCCGTTCCGGGCCGCCTCCGCGGCAACGCGCGTCGGCGAGAAGACGATCGAAGGCGTCTACGTCTGCACGGGTAACGACGTGATGCCGGCATCGGTGATGGCGGTCGAGGCGATGGCGCAGCTCGGCGGAGGACTGGCCTTTGCAGAGTCTCACGCGCATGGGTTTCTGACCGGTATCGATGAATGTGAAGTCGATCGCGCCTTCGAAGCGGGCGATGTGATCCGCTTCGTCGTCACGCTCGACGCCGATTTCGGCGGCACGTTCCGGTTCTCCGGGCGCGGGATGATCGATGGAGTAGAGGTGATACGAGGGAGGTTTTATCTGGCTACACTGTCATCGTGAAGCGGCGACGCACCGGTAGGGGCTGAGGACGACGAAGGATCCCTGACCAGTTAGCGGCCGCCCAGCCGGGATGCAATTGGGGGGTCCTTCACCGTCCTCGACCCCGGAGCCTGCGCTGAGCGAGCGCAAGCGAGTCGAAGCGGGGTGTCGGCGGTTCAGGATGACAGCGAGAACAGAGACCAAATGCGCAAGCCTGACCTCTCCACCCGACTGGCCATCACCGGCGTCGGCATCATCTGCTCGATCGGCCGCAATCGGCCGGAGGTGTGGCGGTCGATCGTCGAGTCGCGGGCAGGGATCGGTAAGCTGACGAAGTTTCCGGGTGAAACGTTTCCGACGGATGTGGCTGCGGAAGTCGGCGACATCGACGATCTGCTGCCGATCGGCGGCCGCGAAGCGAGGCGGATGTCGCGCAGCGATCTGCTGGCGGTCATTGCCGCGAATGAAGCGGTGACGCAGGCGAACGAAGGCGCGATGACTGCGCTGCCGCGCCAGCGCGCCGTCGTCTCGACCGGCACATCGACCGGTGGGCTTCTCGAAGGTGAGAGTTTCTATTTCGACCGGCTCGTGCGCGGACGCGGGCGCGTGGCCGCCTCGCGCGTGTTACAGCAGCCGACGTCGGGTCCCTCGGATGCCGTGGCCCGCGCGCTCAGTCTGGGGGGCGGCGTGCTTTCGAACGCCACGGCGTGCGCGTCCGCTGGTGCCGCCATCGGTATGGCCGGCGATCTGCTCCGATCACGGCACGCCGACGTTGCGGTGGCCGGCGGGAGCGACGCGCTCTGCCGCCTGACGTACAGCGGATTCAACGTTCTGCAGGCTGTCGACGAGAACCCCTGCGCACCGTTCGCGGCCGCGCGCAAAGGCATCACGCTCGGCGAGGGGGCGGCGTATCTCGTGATCGAGCGCTGGGATGACGCGGTGGCGCGCGGCGCCACGATTCTGGCGGAGCTGCGCGGCTACGGGGCGACATGCGACGCGCACCACCCGACCGCACCGCACGACGAGGGGCGCGGAGCGGAGGCGGCCATGCGCGGTGCGCTGGCCGAAGCCGGTGCCGAGCGCACACGCGTTGACTACATCAACGCACATGGAACGGGCACCTTGCTCAACGACTCGGCGGAGACGAGGGCGATCATCGCGGCAGTCGGTGAGGACGTGCCTGTGTCGTCCAGCAAGTCCTACTTCGGTCATACGCTCGGCGCGTCGGGGGGAGTGGAGGCTGTGATCAGCGTCCTCACGCTTCAGAACCAGCTCGCTCCGCCGACGCTGCGCCTCGACCTGGCCGCGGGCGACTGCACGCTCGACTACATCCCGCATACACCGCGGCCGATGGCGATGACGAACGTGCTGTCGAATACGTTCGGCTTCGGCGGCTCGAACGTCTCACTGCTTTTCCGCAGAGCCTAATGTATAACCCCGGCTTCGCATGAATCGCGTTGCCATCACAGGCATCGGGATCGTTGCGCCGGGAGCGGTCGGCATCGAGCCCTTCCGCGCGATGCTCGACGCGGCCGTCACCGCTGTGACGCCGATCGACCGCTTCGATACCGAGGGCCTCTCCGCGCACTGCGCCGCACTGGTGCGTGACTTCAAAGCGCGCGACTACATTCCAGCGATGAAGATGCGGCGGATGAATACGCTCTCCCGGTATGCCGTATCGGCGGCCCGGTTGGCCATCGACGACGCCGGTGGAAGGATAGCGAGCGACTCGGGTGTCGCTCTCGGCACGGCCTTTGGGCCCGTGCAGACGTCTGTCGACTACATGCAGGAGTACGTGGTGAAAGGGGCGGCCCTGGCGCCTCCGCAGCTCTTCGCCGAGTCGGTGGCGAACGCGCCCGGCTCGCACATCGCCATCGAATTCGATCT
>DATLWH010000032.1:0-6250 GCA_035576505.1 Thermoanaerobaculia bacterium
GCCGCCGACCGTCGACATGACCACATACGCGGGCGCCCAGAATGTCACTTGTTTCGTCTCGCCCGGCCCGATCGTCACGTTGAATCCCTGCGTGTACGAGCGAAGGGTGTAGGAGCCGCCGCCGATCGACTGCACCGACACCCGGCGAAGCTGCACGGGCGCCGTCAGCGTGTTCTTCACCTCGACCGCGTACTGCACGGTGATCGGGCCCGTATCGTACTGAGTCCCCTCGGCGACGCGCGAGAGTTGGATGAACGCTACGTCCGGCTCCGGGCCGGATGTTCCACCATTCGTCGCGCAGCCGAAAACAACGAGCAACGCGGTCAACATCAGGACGGTGCG
Organism: Thermoanaerobaculia bacterium; assembly: GCA_035576505.1. Taxonomy (GTDB): domain Bacteria; phylum Acidobacteriota; class Thermoanaerobaculia; order Gp7-AA8; family Gp7-AA8; genus JADGNZ01. The sequence goes on from DATLWH010000032.1 coordinate 343, forward strand.
CATGATGAACATCTCCAAAAAACAAGACGGGGAGCGTTTCCGCCCCCCGTCAGCTTGCCACAGTCGCTTCGTGAAGTTGTTTCACTTCACATAATTCAGCATCTCTTTAGCCGTGGCGGCATCCTTGCCGTTCGGCTCGAGCTCCAGGTACTTCTGCAGGTTCGTCTTGGCGTCGGCGTTCTTCTGGGTCCTTACATAGAGCATGCCCAGCTCGTAGTACGCGGCCGCGAACTTGTCATTGGCGGCAATCGCTCCCTTCAGCATCGGCTCGGCCTCGGCATCCTTACCGCTGTTGATGAGATGGGCGGCTTCGTTGAACATCGACGCGGCATCGGCCGGCAGCTTCTTTCGATACTCGCCGGCCTTCACTTTGTCGCCCTTTGCTGTGTACGCTTCCGAGAGAACGCCGAACATATCCTGGTTGTCGCTGTCGATCTCCAGCGCCTTATTGGCGCGGTCGATCGCTTTGTCGTAGTTTTTGGCCCGAAGGTACAACTTGGCGAGCGCCTCATAGCCGGCGGTCAGATCGGGTTTGGCGGTGACCGCTGCCTCGATCTTGGCAATTGCCTCGGAGTCTTTGCCGGCGTTGGCAAGCTCCGCGCCCTCGTTGTAGGCGAGCACGGCAGGATCCGCTTTCACGGCGGCAGGGGCGGCGGCGGCCGTCTGCGCCGAGGCGGGCGCCATCGTCACGTCTTTCGTGGTCAGATCGCCGATGGCGAGCTTGATCACCTGTTCGACGTTGGCATAGCCAGGAGCCTTGAACGTGAACTTGTACGAGAGGGTGGCATCGAGCACGAGGAAGCGATAGACCCCGTCCTTGTCGGCTTTGTACTCGCTGTGGACCGTGTGTCCTGACGTGGCGTCGATCGTGATCACCGCGAAGGGTATCGGCTTGTGAGTCGCGCCGTCGATGATCTTTCCCTGAACGCGGGCTTCACCAAGAGCGAACGCGTTACCGGCCACGACCATGAGCGCCAGCACGGAAAGCGCGAATGTTCTACGCATCTGCATCTCCTATTTGATTGATGTTCGTCGAAAGTTAACGCCCCTTCCGCGGTACCCATTCCGAAGGGAAGCACCACGAATCGGGCTCATCGGGGCTTCTGATAGGCGATCTCGCCACCCACCACCGTATACCGCACCTTCGTCGCAAAAAGCTGTGATGGCGGCGTCCTGTACAGGTCACCTTCAACGATCGTGAGGTCCGCCAGCTTACCGGGCTCGATCGTCCCCCGGGACGACTCTTCGAACGCTGCATAGGCCGCGTCGGACGTGAAGCCGCGGATGGCCTCGGCCAGCGTGAGCTTCTGTTCCGGGTACCAGCCTCCCGGGGGATTGCCCTGCTGGTCCTGCCGGGTAACGGCGCTGTACAGCCCGAAGAACGGGTTCACGAACTCGACCGGAAAGTCCGATCCGAGGGCCAGGCGCGCCCCGGAGTTGAGAACTGTCCGCCAGGCGTAGGCCCCTTTGATCCGCTCCGGGCCGACGCGGGCCTCGGCCCATGGCATGTCGGATGTGGCATGTGTCGGCTGCATGGAAGCGATGATTCCGTGCCGCGCCAGGCGAGGAAAATCGGATGGTGCTACCACCTGGAAATGCTCGACGCGGAAACGGTCCGCCGGCGCCGCTCCGGCCTGCTCATACGCATCGATCACGTTGCGCACGCCGCGATCGCCAATGGCGTGGGTGTTGACCTGATAGCCCGCCGCGCGCGCCCGCCGCGCTACCGCCAGCATGTGCTCGGGCTTGCTGAGGAGAAGGCCTGTGTTCGATGGATCGTCGCTGTACGGCGCCAGCATCGCCGCTCCGCGGCTCCCAAGCGCGCCGTCGGCATACATCTTCACCGAGCGCACCGTCAGCCGGCCGCCGTAGCCGATGAGCGGTTTGCGGGTCAGCCACGAATCGAGCAGCGACGCCTCGTCCGTCAGCATCACGTAAACGCGGATCGGGAACTTGTGCTCATCGATGAGCTGCTGGATCGCGGTGATGGTGGACTGCTCCGCGCCGGCATCGTGCATCTCGGTAAGACCGTTTTCCGCGATCTTCCGAGCGGCTTCCAACACCCGGGCCTTGCGCAGTTCCGGGGAGGGCGGAGGCACTTTCGAATCGATCAATTGCTGCGCGGCGTCGATGAAAACGCCGGTTGGCTTGCCCGATGGATCGCGAAGGATGCGGCCTCCCTCCGGGTCGGGTGTCGCTGCCGTCACGCCGGCGGCGTGCATCGCGGCACTGTTCGCCAGGCCGGCATGGCCATCGACGCGCCGGATCCAGACCGGATGATCTGCGATCGCTGCATCGAGGGGCGCCGCCGTCGGAAACTGCTTTCCCGCCCAGCGGTTCTGATCCCAGCCGCGACCTAGGATCCAATCGCCCGGTGCGGCCCGCTGGGCTCGCTCGCGAACCCGCGCGATCACTTCCTGGAACGATGCCGCGCCGACCACATTCACGGTATCGAGCGAAAGGCCGAGCCCGTAAAGATGGCCGTGCGCATCCGTCAGACCCGGCATCACGGTCGTGCCGTGGACCTCGACCACCCGTGCCTTGGGATGAGCGGCGCGCATCGCATCATCGGGACCGATGGCGACGATGAGTCCATTCGCGGTCACAACGGACCAGTTCGCCTGAGGCGTCTGATTTGGCCCCGCGAGCACCGTTCCGCCGGAAAAGATGACCTCCGGGACGGTTACCTCTCGATTCTTGTTCGGCATTTGACAGGCGGTGAAAGCGAGGAAGAGTAGCGCAGCAGCGCGTCGCTCGATCGTCATGAGCGAATCGTATCGGAATAGCGCCTTCCGCGGCGGGCGTTGCTCCGTTCCCTTGCGCATTGCGTTCACACTCGCCGCCGCCCTCGTCGCCGCCTCCGCGGCTGGCGGCCAATTCAGCGCCAGGGACGTGCCTTCAGCGCACATTCATCAGCCCGGCAAAATCATCATTCGCAATGACCGCCGCGCCATCACCGCCTATCACTTTTTTGGCGACATACAGGAATCGCTCTTCTCGCTGCGCTCAGCCCGGACGGCGTTGCACTACACGCCATTCGGTGCCGCGCTGTTCGACTCGAGCGCCCGCGTAACAACGCAGATGCCGGCTTACCTCTCCTCCCTCATCGCGGACGCCTCCCGGCGGCACGGCGTCGATCCTCGCCTCGTGGCTGCCATCGCGGCGCGGGAGTCGGCGTACAACCCGGCTGCCGTCTCACCGGCCGGCGCGGGCGGCGTGATGCAACTCATGCCGGCGACCGCGCGCTACATCGGCGTGGTCAACATCTTCGACGCCCGCGAGAACGTCTTCGGAGGCGTGCGTTATCTCCGCACGCTCCTCGACACCTTTCACGGTGATCTCGACCTCACGCTGGCCGCTTACAACGCCGGACCCGGCGCCGTGCAGAAGTACAACGGCGTGCCGCCGTACCGCGAGACCCGGGATTACGTTCGGTTCGTGCGCGCGCGGTATGAGGCGTCGCTGGTGAAGTAGTAGGTGGCAACCCACCCTACCCCTCGCCCCACTTCAACTTCGCCCGCAGAACATCGAAATAGCTCTTGCGGGGCGTGCGGATCAACGTCACCGGAATCGGCGACTTACTGACGCAGACGGTATCGTGCTGCGCGATGGGCAATCCTTCCTGGCCGTCGAGGGTGAGAAAGATCTCCTGATGTGGGGTGACGATGCCGATCTCGATGTCGAGGGTGTCCGGCAGAACCACGGGACGATTGGTCAGCATGTGGGGACAGATCGGAGTCAGCACGACCGCCCCCATCGTCGGATAGATGATCGGCCCCCCGGCGGAGAGATTGTAGGCGGTCGATCCGGTCGGCGTGGCGATGATCAAACCATCGGCTCGGAATGACGAGACGAACTCGCCCCCGACCGTCACGCGCATCTCGATGATGCGCGCTAGCGCGCTCTTGTTGATCGTCGCGTCGTTGAGAACGCGGTAGGAGCGGTGATCGCGCCCCGGGCCGCGTACGGCGACGTCGAACGCCACACGCTCCTCGCTCTCATAGTCGCCGGCCAGCACCCGCTCCATCACCTCGGGGAACTCCTCCACCCGCACCTCGGTGAGAAAGCCGAGCGTGCCCATGTTCACGCCGAGGATCGGTACATTTTTCGGAGCGTGGCGGGCCACGGACAGCAGCGTGCCGTCGCCGCCGAATGTGATCAGCAGGTCGGAGTGCTTTCCCAGATCGCTCTTGGCAACGCACTTGCCGCGGTCGTTCAACTTGTCGGCGGTACCGTAATCGAAGCAGACGCCGAAATCGCGGGCGCGAAGATCGGCGGCCACCTTCGCGGCAAACTGCAATGCCTCGTCCGAGGTGATCTTCGCGGAGATCCCGATCGTCTTCACAGGTGGGAGTTTACGCGATCGCTCTCCGCACATCCTCCGGCTCGATGACGACGCGCTCACCGGCCCGTTCCGGGCCAACGAACAGCACCGGGTGGAGAACCTTCTCCAGGATCGCGCGCAACGCCCGCGCGCCGAGCTTCTGCCGAAGAGCGGCCTCCGCCACCGCGTAGAGAGCCTCGGTCGAAAACTCGAGTTGGATCTGGTCGAGCGCGCAGAGGCGCTGGTACTCCGGGATCATCGCCTCGCGCGGCTCGGTCAGGATCGTGACCAGATCGCGGATCGTCAGCCTGTCGAGCGCGACGTGTACCGGCAGACGGCCGAGCAGTTCTGGAAGGAAACCGTACTTCATCAGCTCTTCGGTCGTCACTTCCTTTGCCCGCTCATCGCCCTCCCCGAAGAAGCCGATCGGCTTCGTGTCGCCGTTATCCTCGATGTCGCTGAAGGCACCCGCGCAGATGAAGAGGATGTTCGCGATGTCGATCTCGACGTAGTCGTACTTGTTCCAGTGCGACGTGACGTTCAGCGGCACGAAGAGCTTTTCGCCCTCCAGAATCTTGAGCAGCGATTGCTGCACCCCTTCTCCGCCGATGTCGCGTGAGCCCGCACCGGTTCGCGTGCCGCTGGAACGCCGCGCGATCTTGTCGATCTCGTCGATGAAGACGATGCCGTTCTCCGCGGAGTTGACGTCCTGGTTGGTGGCGAACAGCAATCTGCCGATCGCTACTTCGACATCCTCGCCGTAGTATCCCGCCTCCGTGAAGGCGGTGGCGTCGTTGTACGCAAACGGCACATCGAGGATCTTCGCCAGCGTGCGGGCCAGGTAGGTCTTCCCGCATCCCGAAGGCCCGATCATCAGAATGTTCGACTTTCGGATCGATACATCCCCACCGAATTTCAGGTATTCGATCCGTTTGAGATGGTTGTACGCCGCGACGGCAAGCACTTCTTTGGCGTGCTTCTGGCCCACGACATACTGATCGAGCTGTTCGTAGATACGCCGCGGAGTGACGTGGAGGAAGCGGTAGATGTCACGCTTTTCCTTCATCGGAGCATTGAGAGTATAGCCTCGCGGCCGGGCTTCATGTGGCGTTTAGCGCCGTTGTGGGAGACTGTCTCCTTTTCATGTGCGGGATTAATGGGATTGTTTCGTTTCACGCCGGCGCGCCGCCAGTCGACGTCGATGAACTGACCCGCACGCGTGAAGCGATGCGAGCTCGTGGCCCCGATGCCGCCGGCAAATGGCTCGCTGCTGATCGCCGCGTCGGTTTCGGGCACCGCCGGCTCTCGATCATCGACGTCAGCGATCGCGCCAACCAGCCGATGCTCAGCCGCGAAGGCGACATGGTGCTGACGTTCAACGGCGAGATCTACAACTACGGCGAACTGCGCGGAGAACTGGAACGGGAAGGCGAAACGTTCGATACCACCTCCGACACCGAGGTCGTGCTCCGCATGTACCGCAAGTGGGGCGATGAGATGCTGCCGCGGTTGCGCGGCATGTTCGCCTTCGCCATATGGGATGCGCGGTTGAAACGGCTGTTCCTGGCGCGCGATCCCTACGGC
>DATLWH010000033.1:0-4402 GCA_035576505.1 Thermoanaerobaculia bacterium
CCGAGCCTTGGGCAACCAACGCCGCCGGCCGTGCCGGCCCGGCCCTACGTCACCGTCTCCGCGGCGGGGACGTCGTCCGGCTCCGGCTTCCTTCGCATGTCGAGGAAGAGAAGGGCGATGCCGATGCAGATCGCGGAATCGGCCACGTTGAACGCAGGCCAGTGGTGCGATTTCACGAAGACATCGACGAAATCGACCACGTAGCCTAGGCGGAAGCGGTCGATCAGGTTCCCGATCGCACCTCCCAGAATCAGGTGAAGGCCGGTCTGCAGCATGCGGTCGGTCACCGCGGCGCGGAAGGCGTACGCGACGACGACGAAGAACACGCCGATCGCGCCTAGGTTCAGCAGCAGCGGCACGATTCGTGACTCCGCGTTTGCGCCGATGCCGAAGGCCGCGCCGGTATTGCGCACGTGGACGAGCTGCAGGAAATCGGGGATCAGCGGGATCGACTCGTGCAGGTCGATGCGGCTCGACACCAGCCACTTGGTCCAGGCATCGGCGATGATCACCGCCAGGGAGAGGACGAGGTAGGGGATCCGCTTCAAACGGCGATGCCTCGTTTCTCGTCGATCACCTTGTCGAGCTCCTGGCGCAGCCGGCCCAGAATCTCGTCGTAGGTGTAATGGCCCAGCGACTCCGGGCCGCGTTTGAGGTTGACGTAGGTCGGCGCGCACCACATGCCCAGGTCCGCGTCGTCCGTCTCGCCGGGACCGTTCACGCGGCAGCCCATCACCGCGATCGTGATGTCGTGTTCCTTGGCGTACATCGTCATCTCGCGGACGTTCTGGGCCAGATCGATGAATGCTTCGTTCTCGACGCGCGAGCACGACGGACAGCTGATGATGTTCATCCCCTTCTGCTCGAAGCGGGCCACGGAGCGGAAGCGGCCGTTGGCGATGTCGGCCAGGATCTGCCGCCCCACGGTGATCTCGTCGCCTTTGTTCTCGAACGGCAGCGTCAGCGAGACGCGCAGCGTGTCGCCGATGCCGCGGGTGATGAGCTGCTCGAAGGCAACGCGTGTCTTGATGACTCCGTCCGGCGGCATCCCCGCTTCGGTGACGCCGAGGTGCAGAGGCACGTCGGGGCGGGCCGCGGCGAAGCGGATATTCGCGTCGATGACCTTGTTCGGGTCGGAGTCTTTCAGCGAGACCACGTATTGATCGAAGCCGAGCTCGTCGAGCATGACGCAATGTTCCAGCGCCGAATCGATCATCGGCGAGATCGAATCTTCCTTCGGGTACTTGTCGAGTTTCTCCGGGTCGACGGAGCCGGCGTTGACGCCGATCCGGATCGCGCAGCCGTGCGTCCGGGCCACGTCGACGAGGTAGGCCACCTTGGCGCTGACCGGCTTGTCGCGCTCGATGTGGTAGAGGTGGCCGGGGTTGTAGCGGAGCTTCTGCACGAACGGCGCGACGCGTTCGGCCAGCCGGTAGTTCTCCTGCAGGTCGATCACCAGGTTGGCGTTCGGCCGCGCCGCGCGCACCTCGGCCAGCGCCGTGACGTCTTTCGCCGTGTCGATGGCGATGCGGATCACGTCGGCGCCCGCTTCCTCGAGCAGCTCCACCTGCCGGATGGTCGCGGCAACGTCCTGCGTCTTCGTCGCCGTCATCGACTGGACGGCGATGGGGCTGTCTCCGCCGATGGTGATGTTGCCTACACGGACCTTGCGCGTCGCTCTCGGTATCATCGGGCGTTGTGAACGCACGGTACTCATAAACACTTCCGCCTGACGTCTTACCAACCGAACATTTGTTCTGGAAAAAGATATTGCTCTGTCTGTCAGGATCGGCTAAGTTTCAGTTCCATACCTACTGCCCAGGTAGGGATCTCCCCAAAGACCTAACGTATCCGGCATCACTCGGAAGTGATCGCTCCAGGAGTATCCATGCGCCGTTTCGCATCCGCTGTAATTCTGTTTCTCGCCTTCCTTCCCGCCGGGATCGTGCAGGCGCAAACGTGCCCGCCGCCGGTGGTTATGATGGTCGGTGGAACCAACCCGGCATGCGCCGGCCAGACGGTGACGCTGGACGCCGGGCCCGGATGGGTGACGTACCAATGGTCTCCCGGCGGCGCGACGACGCGGACGATCTCCGACAGCCCGAGCGCGACGATGTCGTATTCGGTGACGACGACGGACACAAACGGATGTTCCGTTACGTCGCAGCCGATGACCGTGGTCGTCAACGCCGCCCCCGCGGCTCCGACGATCCAGTTACGTGAGACCACCCTCTGCGGCGGCGCGCAGGGCGAAGCCACCGTATCAGGGACGTGGACGTCGTATGCATGGAGCGTCACCCACGGCACGATCGCCAGCGGCCCGAGCGGTCCCGCCGCGAACGGAGCGACCGTCGACTACACGGCTGATGGGAACGGCCCGATCACCGTCTCGGTGACGGTGACCGACAGCAACGGCTGCGCCGTCACGGCGAGCGCGGACGTAACGCTGCGCGCGATCGCCAAGCCGGTCGCCCAAACGTATCCCAGCGCGATCTGCCCCGGCTCTCGCGGAGAAGCAATGGTCGGTCCGCCGGTCGAGGGCGGCAGCTGGGCAACCTACCACTGGACCATCACCAATGGGACCATCCTGCCCAACTCCGGCGGCGACAACTGGGCCTACTTCTATTTCACCAGCGACCCTGGCGGCCAGCCGGTGACGGTTCAGGTCACGACAACCGATACCTACGGCTGTACAGCCACGAGTGATCCGGTCACCATCCCCGTGCGCAGCATCGCCAAGCCGGTCGCGCAGACGTACCCGAGCGCGATCTGTCCCGGCTCGAGGGGCGAGGCGATGGTCGGTCCGCCCGTCGAGGGTGGCAGCTGGGCGATGTACCACTGGACCATCACCAACGGGACCGTCCTGCCAAACTCAGGCGGCGACAACTGGGCCTACTTCTATTTCACCAGCGACCCGGGCGGTCAGCCGGTGACGGTTCAGGTTACGACTACCGATACCTACGGTTGTACGGCCACGAGCGATCCAGTCACCATCCCCGTGCGCTCGATCGCCAAGCCGGTCGCGCAGACCTACCCGACCGCGCTCTGTCCCGACTCCATGGGACAAGCGTTCATTGGTCCGCCAGCCGAGGGGGGCAACTGGTCGATGTACCACTGGACCGTCACCAACGGGACGATCCAGCAGTTCTCGGGTGACACAAACTCGTACGTCTATTTCGCCAGCGACCATAGCGGACAGCCGGTAACGGTTCAGGTCACGGCCACCGACACGTACGGCTGCACTGCGACCAGTGATCCGGTCTCCATCCCCATTCGCACGATCGCCAAGCCGATCGCGCAAACGTACCCGACCGCCATCTGTCCCGACTCGATGGGACAAGCGTTCATTGGGCCGCCCGCCGAGGGGGGCAACTGGTCGATGTACCACTGGACCGTCACGAACGGGACGATCCAGCAGTTCTCGGGTGACACGAACTCGTACGTCTATTTCACCAGCAACCATAGCGGACAGCCGGTGACGGTTCAGGTCACGGCCACGGACACCTACGGTTGCTCAGCCACGAGCGATCCGGTCAGCATCCCCGTGCGTACGATCGCCAAACCGGTCGTGCAAACCTACCCGGTCGCCATCTGTCCCGACGCGATGGGACAGGCGTTCATTGGACCGCCTGCCGAGGGGGGCAACTGGCAGACATACCACTGGACCGTCACCAACGGGACGATCCAGCAGTGGTCAGGCGACTCGAACTCCTACGTTTACTTCACCAGCGGTCACAGCGGACTGCCGGTGACCGTACAGGTCACGGCCACCGACACATACGGCTGCTCCGCCACGAGCGATCCGGTCACGATCCCGATTCGTGTCCTCGATCCTCCGCCGATCACTGTCGCCTCTCCCTCGGTCTGCACAGGCGCCAACGTCTATGCCCACATCGATTCTCCCGCCTATCCGAACAGCCCTTGGCAGAGCGTGACGTGGAGTGCAACCAATGCCGTCGCGACGGGCGGTGGGATGATTCCAAACGACACGTCGTTCTCTGCTACGGCCACCGGCGGTCCGGTGACCTTGACCGTGATTGTCTCCGACACGGACGGCTGCTCGGCAACATCCACACTCGAGATCCCGGTCGCCGCGAACCCGCCGACCGCCCTCATGACCATTCCGGACAACGTCTGCGCCGGCAGTGTCTTTACGGTCACCGCGCACGATCCCGACAACGTCGTGCAGTGGTTCGAGTTCTACGGGACGAACGCGACGTTCCGCAGCAACGACGGCGGCGGCACGGCCACGTTCGTGGCCAATGGCCCCGGTCCGATCGATGTCTACGCCACGTCGGCGAGCCCGAACGCCGCGTGCGCCGTCTATGGCCATGCGTCTTCGGTCGCCGTCAATCCTCCGACCGCGACGATCAGTGCTTCCGGCTCCACGGCGCTCTGCCCC
>DATLWH010000034.1:0-3571 GCA_035576505.1 Thermoanaerobaculia bacterium
TGTGACCATCGCCCCCCCGGGCGGACGCTTCGCCGGAGGCCGCGACGCCTTCGTCGACGCCGTCACCGACGCCAAAGGGAACTTCACGATCGCACCGCTCGCCGCGGGGACGTACGACATACGGTCCGGCCGGCCAGGCTACGTCATCAATGGGGCGCCGTCGCTGAACCTGAAAGCAGCCGGCGCCGTGCAGAAGCCGTTCTATGCGACCGCTCACGGCCGGATCATCGGCTCCGTCATCGATGACGGCCAGCGGCCGGTAGCGGCGGCGAAGCTGACGACGCGGCCGGCCACGCGCAATGACCGGTTCGCGTTCCTGCCGATGCGCTTTGGCGGAGGGAGCGAAGCCTACAGCGCGCCCGACGGCCGTTTTGTCCTCCGCAACGTGGAGACCGAGGCGGACATCCAGGTCGATGCATTGAAGCGCGGTTACCCCGGCGGCAAGTCGCCCTCGCTCAAACTTGCCTCGGGCGAGCGGAAGACAGGGTTGACGATCACCATCCCGCGCGGCATCGCCGTCACAGGGCGTGTCACCGATAAGGACCACAAGCCGCTGTCGGGCGTCGGCGTCGAGGCGATCGAGGCCGCGGCCGACGCCAGAGGCGCGGGAATGCGGCGGATGGTCATCAACGCGCAGTCCGGGCGCGGCGACGAGACCGTCCGTACCGGCACCGACGGCACGTTCACGATCCGCGTGAAGGAAGGGACGTACGATCTCGACTTCAAGCGCGAGGGTTACTCGGCGAAGACGGTCCGCGGCACGAAGGTCGACGCGGCGACGAAACCGCTCGAGGTGATGCTCAACCCCGGCGTCGAAATCACCGGCCGTGTCACCCGCGGCGGTGCTGGTGTGGAAGGGGTGGCCGTCCGCTCCATCGCGCAGGATGGCTTCTCCGTGGCCATGACCGGAGCGGACGGCGCCTTCACGCTCACCGACCTCACGCCCGGGCCGATGATGCTGAATGCCAGCAAGCAGGACTCGTTCATCCAGGAAATGCGCTCGGTCACGGCACCCGCTCGCGACGTGGTCATCGACCTCCCGGCCGGCGGGCGAATCACGGGGCACGTCGTCGACAAGAACACGCACGATCCGGTGACGTCGTTCATGGCCGGTGTCACAACCTCACGGAGTGGTGGCGGCATGGTGGTTCTGATGCCGCCGATGCAGAAACAGTTCACGAGCGATGACGGCTCCTTCGTGCTCGATGGAATCAAGCCAGGCTCGACGCAGGTCATCGTGAACGCACCCGGCTACACCACCGCGCATGTACCGAACATCGAGGTGGAGGACGGGAAGACGGCTCCGGATGTGGAAGTCGACGTCGAGACCGGCTCGAAGCTGACCGGCCATGTCACCGACGCAAGCGGTACGCCATTGGCGGGCGTGGGGGTGAGCAGCAATCCGATGGCCGGGGGCGGCGGCCGCGTCATGCGCTTCGACGGCACGGCCAGCGGCGCGTCGACGGACCCGAACGGCGACTACGTGATCGATTCGCTGGAGCCTGGCGACTTGGCGTTCACGTTCACCAAGAGCGGCTACATCGCGCAGCAGAAGACGGTGACGGTCACGGGCGGGAAAGACGCCAGGCTCGACGCGCAGCTCGGAAGCGGAATGAGCGTGACCGGCAACGTCGTCACCGATGGCGGCACTCCGGTCCCCGACGTGATGGTGCGGGCGATGTCCGCAAGCGAGATGGACGGTGCTCACGAAGGGCGCACCGACGCCGGCGGCACGTTCACCATCGAAGGGCTTGCTCCCGGCCACTTCACGTTCACGGCATCGAAGGCGGGGTTTGCGCCCAACACTCTGCGCGACGTCGACATCTCCACGTCCGGCCCGGTGCACATCATTTTGACGAGTGGAGGCGTGATCACAGGCACCGTTACCGGCCTGACCGCGCAGGAGCTCGAACAGGCCACGGTCTCGGCGAGCGCTTCCGGCGGGGGAGGCGGGGGAGTGTTTCTGGGTGGTGGGGGCGGCAATCTCTCGTCACCGGTCGACAGCGGCGGCAACTTCCGCATCGAGGGAGCGCCCTCCGGCACCGTGCGCATCACGGCGCGCACCGGGGCGATGTTCGGCGGGTCGAGCAAGACCGCGGCGCCGAAGACGGTTCAGCTCGACGCCGGCGGCACGGCGCAGGTCGAGATCGACTTCGTCTCGAATACCGTGGTCCAGGGCCGGATCACCCGAAACGGTACGCCGATCTCGAACGCGCAGGTGATGTTCTTCCCGCGCGGGGGCAAGAGTCAGACCAGCGCCAGCACCGCCGCGGACGCCGATGGCCACTACACATTGAGCGGCCTGGAGGACGGCACCTACATGGTGCAGGTCATGGATATGGCGTTGTTGACTCCGTTCAGCACCCAGTACGAGGTGCACGGCTCGGATACGTTCGACATCACCATCAAGGCGGTGACCGTGCGCGGCCATGTCGTCGACGCCACCGACACGCATCCACTCAATGGCGCGAATGTTGAGATTCGGGCCACCGGTCAAGCCCTCGGCAGCCGGGCTACGCAGACCGATTCCTCAGGCAATTTCACGATCGACAATGTCGCCGCGGGGACGTACCAGATCAGCGCCGACAAGACCAGTTATGGTCACGACATGAGGGCGATCACAATCGGCGACACCGCGCCGGACGACGTTCAGTTCCAGCTCTCGCCCAGCGACGGCATCACGATCCGCGCCGTCGACACCCGCGACAACACCCCCCTGACCGTGAACGTTCTCCGCGTCGTCGACGCCCATGGAAACGACATACCGTCGCAGGGCGGCTTTTTCGGTAATGAAGTGGTGAAGCTGGCAGTCGCCCCGGGTGTCTACACGGTCACGGTGATGGCGCGGAACTACGCACCACAAACGCTCTCGATGTCTTCGCCATCGCAGCAGACCGTCCGCTTCTCTCCGGGCGGTACGCTCGTCCTGCACTCGCGATCAACGACGGCCATCCAGTACAGGCTCATCGATTCGACCGGCGCTCCCTACGGGATGAATACCTTTACGCAGGGGGTCAACAATCTTCAACCCGGCGCGACGCCGCTGAACAACATCCCCGCCGGTCATTACCAGCTTCAGGTACTCGACAGCGCCAATCGCGTCACGAAGACCGTGGAGATCGATGTCGTCGATGGGCAGCAGAGGGATTACGACGTGTGATATCATTTTGCTATCATGGATGTCCTCGTACGGGATCTCGATGAAGAGACGGTGAAGGCGCTCAAGAAGCGGGCGCTGGGCAGCCAGCGCTCGCTGCAAGCGGAACTGAAAGCGATTCTTCAGGAGGCTGCGGCTCACGATTGGCAGAAGACCTGGGCGGATGCGGACCGCATTTTCGAAGAACTGCGGCGGAGCGGTCAGAAGTTCTCCAACACGACGGAGTTGCTGCGCGAGGACCGCGAGCGTTGACGCTCTGGGTTGTCGACGCCAGCGTGGTCGTCAAGTGGTACGTTCCGGAAGAGGACACTGCCCCTGCACTTGAATTGCGTACATCAGGGGTGAAACTCGCCGCTCCCGATCTGCTGTTCGTAGAGTTGGCCAATATCCTTTGGAAGCTCGCCAGGCGAGGAG
>DATLWH010000035.1:0-2694 GCA_035576505.1 Thermoanaerobaculia bacterium
AGCTGGCGGCGTTCTTCATCGGAGCCGGGCTCGATATCTACGAAGGCTACGGTCTCACCGAGACGTCTCCGGTCATCGCCGTCAACACCCCGCAGGCACGCCGCGTCGGCACCGTCGGCCGCATCATTCCCGGGGTCGAGGTGAAGATCGCCGAAGATGGCGAGATCCTCAGCCGCGGCCCGCACATCATGAAAGGCTACTGGAACAACGACGACGCCACACGGCAGGCGATTGACCCCGATGGATGGTTCCATACCGGCGATATCGGCGAGATCGACGCTGACGGTTTCCTCAGGATCACCGACCGCAAAAAAGACATCATCATCAATGCGTACGGCAAGAACATCGCCCCGCAGCCGCTGGAAGCCCTTCTGAAGAGCTCGCCCTACATCGGCACGCCTGTCCTGATCGGTGACCGGCGCAAGTATCTGGTCGCGCTCCTCGTCCCGAATTTCGACAAACTGGAGCGGGATGCGAAAGCGATCGGCGTCCAGTTCAGCTCGCGCGACGAGTTGATTGCCGATGAGAAGGTCCTGCAGATCTATCAAACGGAGATCGATCGCTTCAATCAGAACCTCGATCGGCAGGAAAAGATCCGCCGCTTCGCGCTGCTGCCGCGCGACTTCACCATCGACGCCGACGAGATCACGCCCTCGCTGAAAGTGAAGCGGAAGATGATCGACAAGAAGTACAAGGAGATCATCGATCAGCTTTACATCGACGAAAACGTCGAGGACGAGCGCGAAGGGAAACGGGCCTGACCGATGACATCTCTTGTTGAAGCACCCCCCCGGACCGCGTCCGCATTCCGCATCGAGCGCGACGGCGATCTCGCCGTACTCTGGTTCGACCTTCCCGGAGAGAAGGTCAACAAGTTCTCCTCTACGGTGATGTCGGAGTTCGCCGCCGTGGTCGATGACCTGGAACGTGACACGAGCATCAAGCGCGTCATCATCGCTTCCGGCAAGCCGTCGATCTTCATCGCCGGCGCGGACGTCACCGAGTTTTCCAAAGCGACGTCCGCAGATCAGGCCAGGGACTACACGAGCTTCGGACAACAGACGATCCACCGTTTCTCGAAGCTGCCGCAGGTGACCGTGGCCGCCATCAACGGCGCCGCTCTCGGTGGCGGTTGCGAGCTGGCCATCAGTTGTGACTATCGCGTCATGTCCGACAGCCCGAAGGCCCTGATCGGGCTGCCCGAGACGAAGCTTGGTATTTTTCCAGCCTGGGGAGGCGTGACGAAGCTGCCGCGTCTCATCGGCCTTCCGGCTGCACTCGACATCATCCTCAACGGCAAGACGATCGACGGGAAGCGAGCCAAGCGGATGGGACTCGTCGACGAAGTCGTGCCCGCGCCGATCCTGCTGGATATGGCCAGGCAGTTTGCCGCCAAACCGAAGCGCCGGGGAAACGACCGGACGAAGTTCTACGTCGAAGGCAACCCGCTGGCGCGCCGCGTCATCTTCAGCAAGGCGCGCAAGGCGGTGATGGAACAAACCCATGGCCATTACCCGGCGCCGTTGAAAGCAATCGACGTGATGGAGTACGGCATGTCGTCCGGCGTCGAGCGGGGGCTCGCGCGGGAGGTCGAGGAAGTCGTCCCCCTGATCGTCGGTCCCGCCGCCGACGTTGCACAGAACCTCATCCGGCTCTTCTTCCTGATGGAGGAATCGAAAAAGGAGCGGATCGCCGCGACACCTGCCGAGGTCCGCGACGCGGGCGTGCTGGGTGCGGGCATCATGGGCGGCGGCATCGCGCAACTCATCGCCGACAAGACGGAAGCCGCGGTGCGAATGCGCGACATCAACTGGAAGGCCATCGCCGGCGGTTTGAAGGCGGCGGCAAAAATCTGGAAGAAGAAAGTCGACCGGCGGCGGATGACGCGCGGCGAGATGCAGCGCAAACTGGCCCGGATCACCTCCACGACTGACTGGAGCGGATTCGAACGCTGCGATCTGGTCGTCGAGGCGGTCGTCGAGAATATCGAGATCAAGCGCCAGGTGCTGAGCGAGTTCGAGGCTGTGGCCGGGCCGAACGCCGTTTTCGCCACGAACACGTCCACCATTCCGATCACGGACATCGCTTCGCTGGCCAAGCGGCCCGAGAACGTCGCCGGGATGCACTTTTTCAATCCCGTTGACCGCATGCCTCTCGTCGAGGTCATCCGCGGCGCCAGAACGTCCGACGCGGCCATGGTCACCGTCGCCAACTTCGCCCGCAAGCTTGGGAAGACCGTCGTGTACTGCAATGACGGCCCCGGCTTCGTCGTGAACCGCATTCTCGGGCCGTATATGAACGAGTCCGGGTTTCTCCTCGAGGAAGGAAACGCCATCGAGTCGATCGACAAAGCCATGGTCGATTTCGGGATGCCGATGGGGCCGATGGCTCTGCTCGACGAGGTTGGAATCGATGTTGCCGCGAAGGTGGCCAAGATCCTCGGCGCCGCATTCGGAGACCGGATGGAACCGTCGCGTGTCGTCGACACGCTCTACGCTGATGGGCGGTACGGCAAGAAGAACGGCAAAGGTCTCTACCTGTACGAAGCCGGCAAACGCCAGGGTCCCGACCTCTCGGTCTACAAACTGCTGAACATCAAATCGACGCATCCCGCCGATGCCCAGGCGGTCGTGGACCGGATGATCTTCGCCATGGTGAACGAAGCGGCCATGATCCTCGACGAGAAAATCGTCG
>DATLWH010000036.1:0-4261 GCA_035576505.1 Thermoanaerobaculia bacterium
GAGCGTAGAGAGCGAAGTGCGGCGCAGGACGGCGAAGGATCTCAAGATGCGCTGCATGGGGCAGAAGCGCAGATGGGGTTTGTCGTTGATCTTCCTCACAAAAACCACAGTTTCGCTTCTGCCCCAGGCGCTGCCACTGTAGATCCTTCGCCGTCCTCCGCCGCTCTTCGCTCGCTACGCTCGCTCAGCGGCTGCGGCAGTCTCAGGATGACAAATTGCCCGGTAGTATTTGTTCACAACCTCTCACGATGACAGTCAGGATGACAGGGACCTCGGGATCGCGCTGATGGAACGTCTCAATCGCATTTGATGGAGCGCTACAATCACGACGTGGACCAACAGCCTTCGGCCGAAGAGCTTCAGCAATGGCTCGATGAATTCGAAGCAGCGGCGCGCCGGCCACTGGCTCAGCGCGTGAAGTACGGGTTCATCCGAACCTACAAACCGGTCCTCGACGACGCCCCCTTTCGGGCATTCGTCACGATGAGCGAGTATCGCACCTGGTGCGAGACCAATCTTCCGGAGTGGCTAGGATATGGGAGATAGATGGCCGGGGCATTCGACTACCGACAGGCGGAAGAGTAGTCCGACCTACATTTCCTTCCGCGCAATCACGATGGCCCCTTCGATGCCGCCGTGATTCGTCGGGACGATGCGCGGCTGGCCGCAGCCGTGGCGCCGCATGATGGCCAGGACGCGGGTGGGGTCGTACTCGTTCATCTGCATGTACGGCATCGGACGCTCGCCTCGCAGGTGCTGCGCCATGCGGTGAACGAGCGGCACGTGGGCGCGGACGGCGCGCGCGAGGCGGCGCAGCGATGAACCGGGCCGTCGGAAGGTGACGTGCAGCGCCGCGACGCCACCGTCTTCGAGGCGTCCGAGAAGCTCATCGAGCAGAGCTTCGCCGCGCCGGACCGGGATGTGCTGGAAGACGATGAGCGAAAGGATCAGATCAAAGCGCTCGTTCGGGAGCGTGCGTGAGAACGCTGCGTTGGGGACGTTCTGGCCGGCCATGCGCAACATGCTCGGCGCGAAATCAACGCCGGTGACACGGGCCACCCGTTTCGTCAGCGCCCGGGTGAGACGTCCGACGCCGCAACCAAAATCGAGAGCCGACCTCGGCGTGAAGTCAGGACGGGCGATGAGGTCGAAGATGTGCGCGACATCCGCATCCCCGCTGGCGAAGAACGCCTCGCGGTCGTCATCGGACATCCGCTCGCGAAGAAAGCGCTCTTCGGTGAGCACGGCGAAAAACGGCTCCACCTCCCCGAGAGCGTTCCAGTCGTCGGCGGAGCGGTCATGCATGCGCGGGTCGTGCGTCGAGAAGCGGGATCAGCTCCCGCAGGTCGCGAATCGTTGCATCCGGCACGATCTCCAACCCGTGCTCGACGTGCGGCGCGATGGCCGTGCCCCGCGACGGCGGGTCGAAATGCACGCCGGTGATGCCGAGGCGCTGCGCGCCGTGGACGTCGACGTACAGGTTGTCTCCGACGAACATCATCTCGTCGTAGGCGACGCCGAGGGCTTCGCGAAGAGTGGCGAAAATCGAAGGGCGTGGTTTGCAGGCGCCATGCTCGTTCGAATAGACCATGGCATCGATCGACGACGCCAGACCGACCCGATCGAGGATCTCGCGCAGTGCGTAGCCCGGCGTCCGGCCGGTATTGCTGATCAGACCGATGCGGTACCCGCGTTCGCGCAATCCGGCAATGACCTCGTGCGCACCGGAGACGACGCAGGGGAGCACATCGATCGCGGCGCAGGCATAGACCTCTTCCAGCGCGGCCAGCGACGCTTCATCGAATGTCGCCGCGTCGAGATCAAGCTCTTCGAGGAAGTGCTCGATCTGCACCCGGCAGGCGATGTCCTCGTCACGCGACCAGTAAAGCTCGTGGCAACGGTGCCAGAGTCTGCGATAGGCCTGCTCGATCCGGTCAGCCTCCGCGGCAAAGCCGCGCTCCACGAGCACGCGCTCCATCCGCTCGAGGCGGAGCCTTTCCTGCTGCCGCGACAACTCCGGCGTATCCGTCAACAGGGTTTCCCAGAGGTCGAAGGAGATGGCTTTGAGCATGGCCAAACTACTGCAACTTCACCCTTCCCCCGAATCCCTCTTCGTACCCGTGAAAGTACTGCAGCGATGACTCGGGATGTTGCCAGCAGTAGTAGCCGCTGCCGTTGTCGAAGTCGATGAGCCAGAGGCCTTTGACTTCGATGCCCAGCTCGATGATGGCTCCGGCCCAGTCGGTAATGATTCGTTCCGAATCGGCGCCCGCGGATTCGTTTTCCGGCAGGGATTCCACCTCCGCCACGGCCCTGGCCGTGATGCGCTGCGCCTCGGGAAAGAGCCTGGCTGCCTCTTCGTAGGTGAAGATCCTGCGTTCATTCAGCGCTGTACTTCGTCGAGCCATTTTTCGAATTTCTCCTTCAGTTTGCGTGCTTCCTCGGTGCGATTCGAGCGGCGCAGGTCGTCTTCGATCCTGGCAATGCGCGCCTTGAGCGCTCCGAGCCGGTGATCGAGGACATCGGCGCCCTCGGCTTTCCAATCCGGCACCTTTGCTTTCAACTCCGCCAGTTCTTCGTCGATGTGTTTCTCATCCAGCTTCTCGATCTCGTCGTCGGCGGCGCGCTTCACCCTGGCAACCAGCGGCTGGACGGCGGCGGCATGCCTGGTCAGCCAGGAGCGGACGCCGTCCGTTCTGGCCCGGAGCACGTCGCCGTCGGCGATCGGCGAACCGAGCGCGAACGTATTGGTGACGACGATGCGGCGCTTGTCGATGGCGAACAACGAGTCGCTGACGATGTCGCGGCGGTGCTGGCGATCGATGCGGATGGAGACGGCGTCACTGCCGTCCAGATGCGTAATTTTCGTCACGACGCCGACCGGCACGCCCTCGGCAATCACGGGATCGCCCTTGCGCAGGGCACCGGCGCGATCGAATACGACCGTGGCCTTGACCTCGCCGCGGTGCACCAGGGCCCGGGCACCAAACCACACCACGGCTGCGATCACCAGCAGCAGGAAGAGTTTTCGCACCATTGCGTTGTGTGTGAACTCGCGATTGACGATTCGCATTCTGCATTCGTTTGTTTTTGTGCTAAAAAACGTTCTACATTCCCCCCCACCCAGGCGGAAATGAGGAGGAGAAACCGATGTCCGTTGAGGATCGCGTCAAATCAATCATCGTCGAGCAGCTCGGTGTCGATGCCGACGAGGTGAATCCCGATGCGTCGTTCGTCGAAGACCTCGGAGCGGACTCGCTCGACACTGTCGAGCTGATCATGGCTTTCGAAGAGGAGTTCGGCGTCGAGATCTCCGACGACGAAGCGGAGAAGATCAAGAAGGTCAAAGACGCCGTCGAGTACATCGACAAACGCGCCAAAGCTTCGTAAGAGAGATCCCCCGGCACGGGCCACGAGCCCGTGCCGTCCGCGGGATGAGCCCACTCGCCCCCGCCTCGCTGTCTTCGTAAAATTCAAGAACTTCTATGACCAAGCGCCGCGTCGTCATCACCGGAATCGGGATGATCTCCCCTCTCGGCGTCGGCAATGAGCCGACATGGCAGGGGCTCATCGAAGGCCGCTCCGGCATCGATCGCATCACCAAGTTCGACCCCAGCGCCTTCGCCTGCCAGATCGCCGGCGAGGTGCGCGGCTTCAAAGCCGAGCAGTGGATGGAGAAGAAGGAGGTCAAGAAGTCCGACACCTTCATCCACTACGCCGTGGCCGCCGCCGACATGGCCGTTCAGGACGCGAACCTCGATTGCGCCAGTTGCGACGGAGAACGCTTCGGCGTGATCGTCGGCTCCGGGATCGGCGGCCTGCCGCTGATCGAGGAGATGCACACCAAGATGATGGAGAGAGGTCCGAGCCGGATCTCGCCATTCTTCATCCCCGGGCTCATCGTCAATCTGGCTGCCGGCCAGATCTCGATCCGCTACGGCTGCAAGGGCCCGAACTCCGCGCCGGCCACGGCCTGTGCCACAGGCGCCCACGCCATCGGTGACGCGTTCAAGGTCATCCAGCGTGACGATGCCGACATCATGTTCGCCGGCGGCACCGAGGCGGTCATCACGCCGCTGGCACTGGGAGGCTTCGCCGCGATGCGGGCTCTCTCCACGCGCAACGACGACCCCCAGCACGCCTCCAGGCCGTGGGACCTCAACCGCGACGGCTTCGTCATGGGCGAGGGGGCGGGTATCCTGATCCTCGAGGAGCTCGAGCACGCCAGGAAGCGTGGCGCGACGATCTACTGCGAGCTGAC
>DATLWH010000037.1:0-6018 GCA_035576505.1 Thermoanaerobaculia bacterium
CCCCTGACGGATGACGTGGTTCGATGGCACTTGTCCGGCCATGACGATGATGGCCAACCGTTCGTCGTTGGCGTCTATCCGATGCTTCCGGATGAGACGTGTTTCTTCCTGGCAGTCGATTTTGACAAGACCGGCTGGCGCGAGGACGCGACTGCATTTCTCGAGACATGTCGCCGCCTGAACCTGCCGGCCGTGCTCGAGCGATCACGCTCGGGCCGGGGCGGACACGTCTGGCTGTTCTTCGCTCAAGCTGTCCCAGCAGCCCTGGCACGCAAGCTAGGGTCGCACATCCTGACGGAGACGATGGAGCGCCATTCGGAAGCAGGACTGGATTCGTACGACCGGTTCTTTCCGAATCAGGACACCATGCCTCGGGGAGGTTTCGGCAACCTGATCGCATTACCGCTGCAGAAGCAATCCAGGGAGCGCGGGAATAGCGTTTTTGTCGACGAGCAGCTCGCGCCCTATTCCGACCAATGGGCCTTTTTGTCGAAAGTACAGAAGATTGATCGCGTACAACTCGAAGGCATCGTGCTCGACGCCGAACGCAGAGGACGCGTCATCGGTGTGCGCGTTCCACTCGACGAGGAAGAGGACCAGCCGTGGACAACCTCGCCCGGGCGACGGCGGAAGGAGCCGGCGATTGCCGGAGACGTGCCTCGCACTTTGGAACTTGTCCTGGGTAACGAGATCTACATTGCCAAAGACGGCATGCTACCCGCTCTGCGAAACCGGCTGCTTCGCCTTGCGGCATTTCAGAATCCGGAGTTTTTCAAGGCGCAGGCGATGCGCCTTCCCACGTATGGCAAACCACGAGTCATCGGCTGCGCAGAGGAGCATCCCCATCACCTCGGATTGCCGCGGGGTTGCCTGGAGGATGTTCGCCGATTGCTGTCCGACCTCGGAATTCATCCTGTCATTTGTGACGAGCGCTATTCGGGCCAACCGCTGCGAGCGAACTTTCATGGAGAGCTCAGGCCTGAGCAGAAAGTGGCCGCTGCCGCGATGCTGGCCCACGAGACCGGTGTGCTGTCGGCTACGACGGCGTTCGGTAAGACTGTGATCGCGGCATGGCTCATCGCGCAACGCGGCGTCAACACTCTGGTACTGGTGCATAGGCAGCAGTTACTAGACCAATGGGTGGAGCGGTTGTCAGCGTTTCTGAACCTGCCGGCAACCGCCATCGGCCGCATCAGCGGCGGCCGTAACCGTCCCAACGGGTCGCTCGATGTGGCCCTCGTGCAGAGCCTCGTACGCAAGGGCGTAGTCGATGACCGCGTCGGCGGTTACGGACAGCTCATTGTCGATGAGTGCCATCACCTTTCTGCCCACAGTTTTGAACAAGTGGCGCGACGTGCCAAAGCACGATTCGTCGCAGGGTTGTCGGCAACTGTCGCGCGGAAGGACGGTCACCACCCGATCATCTTCATGCAGTGCGGGCCGGTGCGGTATCGAGTCAGCGCGAAAGGTCAGGCTGCCGCGAGACCGTTTGAGCACACGGTGATCGTATGTCCGACGGCGTTCCAATCTCACAACTCCGCAGGGCCCGACGCCCGAATCGAGTTCCATGCTCTGTACCGGGAGTTGGTCGAGGACGAGACGCGCAACCAGCTCATCTGCGATGACGTCGTCCAGGCTGTCAGCAACGGCCGTACGCCGCTTGTACTGACCGAACGCAACGAGCACCTGGATCGCCTCGCGAGCAGTCTCGCCGGGAGTGTCCCTCATCTCGTGGTGCTGCGAGGCGGAATGAGCAGGAAACAACGGCAAACGGCTACGGATCGGCTGGCTGCGATTCCACGCGACGAAGGTCGCGTCATTCTGGCGACTGGCAGGTACGTCGGCGAAGGATTCGATGACCCTCGGCTGGACACCTTGTTCGTCACGCTCCCGGTGTCCTGGCGCGGAACCATCGCGCAATACGTCGGCAGGTTGCACCGGCTTTACGACGGCAAGCGCGAGGTGCGCGTCCACGACTATGCGGATGTCAATGTACCGATGCTGGGCCGAATGTTCGATCGCCGTTGCGTCGGCTACGAGGCCGTGGGATACACGATCGTGCTTCCAGCCAGCGCGATTCCGGGCTGGCCTGCGGATGTGCCTCTTCCCGCCGATCCATTATGGAAGCGAGACTTCGCAGCAAGCGTACGAAGGCTCGTGCGCGACGGTGTTGATCTGCCACTCGCGAACCTGTTCGTTCACGCGGCTCGCGTCATCGCGCCGGAGATCAAAGGTGCAAACCGGGCGCGAAGCGCAACGGAGGCGTTCCTGTACCGACGGCTGGAAACGCTGCCGGAGACGCGAGGACGCTTTCACTTGAACGTTGAGCTGCCTATCGCATTCGACAGTTTCGGGCGCATGGAGGTCGACCTGCTGTGCGCCGACTCGCGGCTCGTGGTTGAAATCGACGGTCCACAGCATCTGGCGGATCGGGCAGCCTACCGACGCGACCGACGGAAGGACCAGCTTCTTCAAGAGAACGGCTATCTGGTCTTGCGCTTTCTGGCCGAGGATGTGGCCAAGTAGCTGGATTCGGTACTTGATGGAATCCTGCGGTCGATGAGCAACCGCCTGACATCGGCCGATGACCGCTGCTCTCAGCGTGGATTGACCTTGAACTTTTCCTAGATCACGGAGAGGAACGAGATGGCTGGAGAGGCCGCCGAAGCGAAATCCTCTTGTCCTGGCAGATGACGATTCTCCAGGCAGTAGAAAAACTTGACACTCTCCCGATCCCGAGGGAGCCTCGGTGCGTTAGGAGGTAAACAATGTCTGATGACAATGACCCGATCGCGGAAATCGAGCGGCTTGACCGATTCTTCGATGGCGAGGAAGAAGGAGAGCGTCCGATCGATGTCCTGCGCAACAACGGAATCGCGATTCCGGATGAGCGCGAGCTCGATGATGACTCGCTGCACGCGAAGCTGTGGGAGATCATCAACGCCATGGCAGCGGTGGCGATGTACGTCGAGTCGACAGACCACCTGAGCGACCGCGAGCTGTATCGCTACCTCGTCACCGACGCGCTTCGCGAGGAAACGATGCTCCCCACGCCCGGATCGGGCGGCGGATGGCACATCAGTCCGATCGGCGGCGGCAGCGACGAAGACAACGAGATCTATCTCCGCTACTACGCCGACGAGGAGACGCGCACACGCTGGCATCGAGACTTCGGCGAAATTCTCCCGACGAAAGAGAAACCGCCGTTCGACCGCGATCGCCTGCTGCCGGTGCAGGACTTTACTGTCGACGAAGAGATTCAATGAGACCAACGGATCAACGGTAAGACATCATGAGTCCAGACAACGACAACAAGCTCGTCCTGTTCGAAGGTCGTCGGATCCGGAAGGTACTCCATGAGGGTGAGTGGTGGTTCTCGATCATCGACGTGGTCCAGGCATTGGTGGGCGGCGACCGCCCTCGCAAGTATTGGAATGACCTGAAGAAGAAACTGTTCCAGGAAGGCTACGATCAGTTGTCCGAAAAAATCGGACAACTGAAAATGCCCTCCAGCGACGGCAAGTTTTATGAGACCGACTGCGCCAACGACGAGACGCTGTTCCGGATCATCCAATCCATTCACTCGCCGAAGGTTGAGCCGCTCAAGCGTTGGTTGGCCCGGGTCGGCAAGGAGCGCATTGACGAGATCGATAACCCCGAGCTGGCGATGGGCCGGATGCAGGAGCTCTACGAAAAGAAGGGCTACCCGAAGGAGTGGATCGACAAGCGGCTCCGAGGCGTCGCCGTTCGACAGGACCTCACCGGTGAGTGGAGGAATCGTGGCGCCTCGACCAGCGTGGAATTTGCCATTCTGACCAACGACAAGAAGAGATTCAATCGTGTCCGTCTTCGACGAATATCCTGAAGTGACGCTGCTCCTGCGTCACTGGGCCAACGGCGGAAGCGCGCTTCCGGCGGTGACAAAACTGATCGCGTGCGGCTATCCCAACGAAGCGGCGGCGACCGCTCGCGTGGCGTTACAGGTTCCGGAGTGCGCCGACCGCGAGGCGCTGGAAGCAGCAATCGCGCGGGTCGCGAATTCATCCGACGAATGGGTGAGAGCGATCGAAGAGTTCGCGAAACATCCGAGCGAAGAGCGTTGGGAGGAGCTGATGCGCTTCGTTCCCGCCGAAGAGCGATACCAACGCCTCCGCTACACCATTGCCCTTCTCCTGTCCCTTCAGTGTGACGGCAACATTCTTTTTCAATGCGCAACGAAGATCGGAATGACCTCGGACGTTTTCGATCTCGCCCGAAGCGGCACCGTCGATCCGGAAGTGATCGAGGCCAGAGGTGAAGGATCGCCGGCGCGTCCGGCCTGGTTAGGCATCGCTGCGCTGGCCGCCTTCATGCGCAACGACCGGTGGTCGACCCTCCGCTATCTCCGCGAAGCGAGCCAATCTGGAGAGAGCTCCGTCCTCTCGTGGGCCAGCATTTCCGAAATCCGGCGCGAGGCCGACGAGGAGCTCAACAACGAGCTGGACCGCGTCGGCGTTCCGCGAGTGTAGAGCGCAACCTGCAAATGCCTCCGTTGGCGTCGACGCTCTCAGGGCCAGGGTCCGGCTCGACGAAGTTCCCTGCCGCTGCCGGAATCGGATCTCGAATCACCCAACGTTGACAGCGGATCGTGAAGCGACCATTGTTGCTGAATAACTTCCTGGTGACGGTCGGAGATCAAACTCGCCTGTGGAGCCTCCGTGCCGGGTCCTGCTGCGCCGACATGTCAGACGTCTTCAACGCCATGCGTCTCCTGGCGTCTCTGTTTCCGCCGACAAGGAGCCTTGATGAAACGCCTCGCACTCTTGATCGCCGTCCTTTTCTATCTTCCCTGCACATCAGACGGATCGGTAGACGGATCGGTCGAGAGCGGCGCTGGCGCGGCCAGTCTCCCGACAAAGGATCGCTCATGAAGCGCATCGGTCTCACCATCGCCACACTCTTCGTCATCATTGGCACGGCGAACGCGCAGTTCAGTCCCAAAGACGCGTCGAAGTATCCGAATCTCACGCAGCCTGTGCTGCTCGCCGCGCCGCCCGACCTGCCGGACGTCGCGCAATGCCGCGGCATCCTCCGGCAGGAGATTCTCGATCTCGTCAACAGCGCCGACGAAGATCCTGCGGACACGTTCGAGAAGAATCGCCGCACGCATCCGCACATGATCATGATGCCGGCACCGCTCGAATGCGCGAGCAAGCTGTGGCAGGCCCTCAGGAAAAATCCGCACCTGACGAGTTTCGCGGCGGTGCCGACGGGAACCGAGGGGTTGTCGCTGAGGCAGTACCCTGTGGATGCTCTGTTCGACCTGCGCGCGCTCACTGCATCGGTCGGTTCGAACATCGATCCGTCAGGGGGAGTCGAGAACTACCAGGGTGAGAACAACGTCTCGATCGACCCGAACAACCCGCAACACATCATCGCTCACTCGAATACGTTCTTTAAGGATTCGACACCGGCCTGCCTCTCGCCGACAGGCGGCGCGACCAACACCTTTGGCACGATGGCGCTTTTCGGTTCGACGGACGGCGGCGCGACGTGGACGTACCACTGTGCTCCGTGGCCTGCCACCATCACTGGAGGCGTTCCCAGCGCAGCATTCTGGTTCGGAAGCGATCCCGCGCTGGCCTGGGACAATCAGGGACGCGCGTACGCCACCTACATGCTGATCTCCGAGGACGCCGCCGGAAACTCGGGCGCAGCAATCGTCACTGCGCGCTCGAGCGACAACGGCACCAGCTGGCAGAACCTCGGCACGGTCGTCAACAACATCACCTCCACGACAGTCGGCAACGACAAGGAGATGATGGCCATCGACAACACGTCCGGCCAGGCGCACTCGCATCCCGGCCGCATCTTCGTCATCTGGGATGCTGCCAACGCCGAGAAGATTGCGTTTTCGGACAACGGGACGAGCTGGACGACGGTGAACTTCGCCTCCAACACCGGCGCCATTGGCGGCAACGTCGTGGTCGGACCGGACGGCACCGTCTACGTCATCTGGAATCGATACAACGTCGAGAC
>DATLWH010000038.1:0-3263 GCA_035576505.1 Thermoanaerobaculia bacterium
GTTCTTCGCTGCTCCCCCCAGCTCGTTCAGCGTTTCCACGACCAGGCGGTGGTACCACGGAAAGTTGAACATTCCTGCGATGACGAGCTGACGATCGTCGATGCCGCCTCGCTCGCAGGCACGCACAAAGCCCTTCACGAGCTCGACGATGTTCTTGTAGGGATTGAGGTGCGAGACGCAGAGGATGTATTGCCCGGTAATTCCCAGCGACCGCTCGTAGTCCGCATCACGAGCGACGACGGGAGCCTCGATCCGGCCGCGCGGAATGACAACCGCCCGCTCCGGTGGGAATCCGTGCTCACGGACAAAAAGATCACAAAAGTACGTGGAGATGAAGATGACTCTCGTGGCTCGCTTTGCAGAGGCGCGGATGAAGGCGCCGAGGAGCGCGAAGCGGAGCCACTTCCAACCGCCGGTAGATCGGTACGTCACGCTCGGACAAAACGGGGCAGCGTTCTGGAACGTAACCACCGTCGGAATCGCCGTCGCGTACGGCACCACGTTGCCAGGACAGAAGACAACATCGATGCGCGCCGCCCGCAGCCGCCGCACCATTTGCACCTGCTCGGCCCACAAGCGGAGAAGCAGACCGTGGTCTGCCGCCGCCAGTACGTGGAGCTCGATTTTGGCAAGGTGCCTGGCCGGGACTTCCCGGCGCAGAGCTGCCTCCGACGCGCGGCTCGCAAAGACGACGATCTCCTGTCCTTCGAGAGCGCCGCTCGCCCCCCATTCGCTGAGAAGCTGCGCGAGATTGGTGAGACTTCCGCCGCTTGCCTGGAAGAGTGCGTTGATGGCAATCCGCAAGCGCGCCATCACTTCACTCCGCGCCCGACCACCAGCCCCTCCACGCAGACGTCGACTTCGCGCAGACCGGACTCCTGTACCCAGCCCCGAACCGTCTGCGCGTTCTGCGGATGATCGTGCGCCGGAGCGAGCATGTCATACGTGTCGAGGATCGACCATTCGCGATGCTGCTCTTCGCTGAACGGAAAGACACCTCGATAATTCATCACCGGAAGGAGATAGCGCAGACGCGGACCGAGCACGGGCACGGCGACCAGCGCGTTGCTGACCGGCAGGAGTCGCGACACGACCGACTGCACGATCGCGAACAGCGTCTCCGGCTTCATACGCCGCGTGAGCGGCCGCAGCCAGTATTTCGTCCAGAGGACGTTCGCTGCCATGCGCCTGTAGAAGTCGAAGGCCAGCCTTCCGCCGCGTTTGAGCGGCGGCGCGAGCGCGAGCAGGGCCGCGCGCGGGTCGGGCGTGTGCTGCAGCACGCCGAAGCAGTAGACGTAATCAAACGACTCCGGCGCGAACGGCAGATGATAAACATCCGCTTGGAGAACCGTCAGGCGTGGATGCGGCCCGAGGTTGGCCATGCACGCGTCCACGGCGCTCGAATAGTCGACGGAGACGAGTCTCGCGCCGGCGGCAAGCGCGATCTCCGAAAAGCGGCCTGCACCGCAGCCGACATCGAGCACACGCTTGCCGGCCAGATCCTCAGGAATCCATCCCGACTCCCCGAAAAAACGGTTGCGCGAAATCGGAAGCCCGGTCGTGCTGTCGAGCTGCGTCTTCCGGAACACGTTCCATTGCAGACCGAAGGAGTTTGCGTACGACTCCGCCGGAACGAAGCGCGCCACATGACGCTCGATCGGGAAACTGCCCGCGCAACCGCTGCAGCGAATCGCACCGCATTCGATGTCGCCGTCGCGCTCCTCGCCCGCGGCAAGCAAAAGCTTGCCGCCGCAGCGGGGACAACGAAGAAAATCAAGGTCGTCGCGTCGCATGAATCAGCGCACGCACTCGCGCACCGTCACCGGCTCGACCGCCTGTCCACGTCTGGCGGCGTGGATCTCGGTCAGGATGTCGCGCACGTCTCGCGTGAGCTCCCACGACGGATAGTGGGAGCGGAACTTCCCGACGTCGCTGATCCACCAGATGTGATCGCCGATGCGATTCGACTCCACGTACTCGGTGTTCATCACGTTGCCGCTGATCTCCTCGCAAAGAGAGATGGCCTCGAGCATCGAGCAGTTGCTGTAGCGGCTGCCACCGATGTTGTAGACCTCTCCGCACCGTGGAGCTGTATAAAAATGGTGGAACGCGTTGACCAGATCGTAGCTGTGAATGTTGTCGCGCACCTGCTTGCCGCGATAACCATAGATCCGGTACCTGGCGCCGCTGATGGCGCACTGCATGAGGTACGCAAGGAAGCCATGCAGCTCCGCGCCGGAGTGCGCCGGCCCGGTCAAACATCCGCCGCGAAAAATGCCTGTCTTCATCTCGAAATACTTTCCGTACTCCTGCACCAGCACGTCGGCAGCCACTTTCGAAGCGCCGAAAATCGAGTGCAAGGTGTTGTCGATCGACATCGACTCGTCGATACCGCGCGCGAAGTACGGATGGTCCTCGGC
This sequence comes from Thermoanaerobaculia bacterium, assembly GCA_035576505.1. Lineage (GTDB taxonomy): Bacteria > Acidobacteriota > Thermoanaerobaculia > Gp7-AA8 > Gp7-AA8 > JADGNZ01. The sequence continues at coordinate 2,421 of DATLWH010000038.1, forward strand.
AATCTCCCAACGGGTCTCGCACTCTTCGAGTGGCAGAGAGTTGGGCCGGTCGCCATACACCTTGTTCGTTGAGGTGAAGATGAATACGGCCTTTGGCGCGTGCTTCCGCGTGGCCTCGAGCAGGTTCAGCGTCCCGTTCGCGTTGATGGTGAAATCTGTGGCCGGCTCACGTGCCGCCCAGTCGTGCGAGGGTTGGGCCGCCGCATGGATCACGAGCCTGATATCCGAAGAGAACTCGGAGAAGAGCGCCGAGACAGCAGCCTCGTCGCGGATGTCATGACTTCGATTCTCGAAATACGGCAGCGTCTGCGACAGGCGGTCGGCCATCGCCCGCGTGGAGGCGCCTTCGCCGAAGAAGTAACTCCGCATGTCGTTGTCGATACCGATGATGCGGAACCCCTTCCCGCTGAAGAAGCGAGCAGCCTCTGAGCCGATGAGTCCGGCCGCACCGGTGATGACTGCGATGTCCATTTGTGATCTCTCCCCGGGAACGGTATCAGTAGTCACGCGACGCAACGAGGCCGCGCTTCGCCTCCGTCGCGATCAGCGCACGGTAAAGCGCTTCGAACGAGCCTGTCATCGCGTGAACCGAGCATGCGGCAATGCGCCGCCGTGCCTCCTTGGCGAGCGCCGCGGCGCTCGCGGGATCGTCAAGCACTGCCGCGAGCGCGAGCGCAACAGCCGCGTCGTCACGCGGCGGAACGAAGAGTGCGCACGTCTCATCGAGAAACTCCCGATGCGCCGCGATATCGGAAACGATGAGCGGCGCACCAGCGGCCATCGCTTCCATTACCGCGTTTGGGCGGCCTTCGAAATCGCTGAGCGACACGAAGGCAGCCGCGG
>DATLWH010000039.1:0-3100 GCA_035576505.1 Thermoanaerobaculia bacterium
GGAGATCGCCTTCATCGGATTCTTCATCGCCCTCTTCTGGCTGGCCTTTCTGCTCGTGGCCCGCATCGCGGCGTTTACATCCGATCTGACCACCGAGGCAGCACTGCAGCGAATGGCAATCGCCGGCCTGCCGCTGGTCATCCTTCCGCCGCTGGCGATCCTCTTCGTCCCTGGAAAGGTGGCCATTTCGATCGTCATGGCCATGATGCTGGCAGCATTGCCGCTGACTCTGAGAAAGCGCGAGCCGATCGATGGCGGCTCGGTTCGCAATCTCGTCGCCTTTGCCGTCCTCCCCTTCCTGCTGTTCTGCATCAGCTACGCCTCGACCGCGTCACTCACGCAGTGGATCGACCTCTTCCACCGCGGTGAATCGCTCGGCCCCGCGTCGGATCTCCTTCGAGGGAAGGTGCCGTTCCGTGACGTCTTCGCGCTGCACGGCCTTCTCGAAGACGGTCTGCTCGATACCTGGCTCATGCACCTCTTCGGGAGGAGCGTGAACGTCGTCCTCATGCGGCCCGTCGTCCTGGGTTCCGTGGCCGTGTCCATGCTCTGGTACCTCGGCATGGTGATCTTCGACTCGATCCCGCTGGCGATGCTGTCGATCTTCCTCGGCGCCGTGACGACGGTCGACAATGAGCGGGCCCTGCTCGAAATCCTGGCCATCGCGCTTCTCATCGGAGCCTTGAGGCGCAACGTGCCGTTGCTGGCAATGGCCAGTGGCGCTGCGGCCGGCATCACGATCTTCTACAGCCTCGACATCGGGTTGTACGCGGTCGGCGGCGGGATCCTGGCGATTCTGGCCGTGACGACGTTCAATCAGGGTTCGCTCAGGCGCGGCTTGGCCCTTTCAGGCGCCTTCCTGGCGGGGATTGCCCTCGGCGCAGCACCGTTTGTGATTTATCTTGCCGCTCGCGGGGCGGTCGGCGCGTTCTTCGAGACATCCTTCGTCGTCATCCCGCGCATCATCGACGCCGTCTGGTCGTTGCCGTTTCCCGACCTGACCACCACGTTCCGCCATAACCTCAATCTTCATACCCTCTCGGACTTTGTCCTCTTCGATCAGTTCCGCTTCATCCTCAACCTTCTGGTCATCGGCATCGCACTGATCGTCCTCGTCCAGCGGCGGATGACGCGCCGCGGGGACTCGCTCGATCTGGCGCTGACCGTTCTCACGGCGTTTGCGATCCTGACGGAGCGAAGCGCTCTGGGCCGCGCTGATTTTCCGCATCAGTACTTTTCCGCCTTTCTCATCGGGCCGATGATTCTGATCCTGCTCGTGCTGCTCGGCCGCGCCACGATGGGGCTCTGGCGGACGCGCGACCGCGCCGCGCAGGCCTTCATCGTTCTGGCCGCATCGACGATCCTGCCGCTGCTGGCGGTGATCCTGTGGGTCCCCGATATCGCCAACACGCGGATCGACGACATGACGCACTACCTTGGCCGCGTCAGTCACATCGGCTGGATCGATCCGGCCGCCGAGGAGATCCGCGCTCGTATCGACGGCGTGAAGAGCGTCGTGGACGCTCTGAGCAAACCGGGCCAGCCGATCTTCGACTTCTCCAACCAACCGGCGCTCTATTTCTTCTGCGACCGGCCGAATCCGACCCGCTTCTACCAGGTGCCGATTCTCTCGCCACGCGAGTATCAGATCGAGACCATCCGCGCGCTGGAGCGGGCCAGGCCGCCGCTGGTCATCCGTCACTCGCCCCAGGAGTTCGATGTCTTCGACGGCATCGACAACTCCATTCGCGCTCAGGCCGTGGCCGCCTACATCGACGACCACTACACCTACGCACGATCGACGCACGGGGTCGAGATCTGGCGCCGGAGCAACGCTTCCCCGCCAATCGATCTCAATGGCTATCTGAGCCGGATCCGCATCCCCTCGGTCGAGGAGTTGGGGATGCTCGGCGAGCGCTCGCGGCTGGTGTTCCCGTCGGTGGGCAGTCTTCCCGGCGCGAACGCGACGTACTGGCGCAGCGATCTGACCTTGCACAACCCGTTCAGGGAGCGAATGCCGCTCGGGCTGCGCTACGTCTCCGGCGACGCGCGCATCGACCGCGCCATCACCATCCTCGGAGGGCAGAGCCTGCGATGGGAAGACGTCGTCCGCTCGCTCTTCCGCGCCCCTGAGGGAAGCGGTGTGCTCTGGATTGAATACCGCGGACAGCATCCTCCGGTGGCGCGGATCAAAACCTACGACGCCGCACACAACGCCCAGGGCTCGGTCGACGCGCCGCTGTCGATGCGCGACTCCGCCACCGCCGGAACCGAGAACGCCGACCTGACCATCGTCGGGATCCCCGGCGGCACACAACGGCGCGTCAACATCGGCATCGTCAACGTTGGAAAGATCCCCGCCACCTTCCGCATCACGGTTCGCACGCGCACCGGCCAACAAATCGGACGAACGTTCGAGGAAGGGCTGGAAGAGGATGCCTCGCGGATGATCGCCGACATCGACAGGACCCTCGGTGTGCCTCTCGACGAAACGACCGCTGTACACGTGACGATGATCGCCGGCACCGGCGTCGCCTACGCAAGCATCATCGATGCGAATGGCGATTCGCAGATGCTTAGCGCGGTAGCGAACGTAGGTCGGGGTATGTAGGTCGGACTCTCTAGTCCGACCCGAGCTCGGGAGAGCGGTAATTGATAACCGACTGTCGTTCAGAGCCGCGCAAGCTCCGGTCGGACAAGAGAGTCCGACCTACGTCCTACCCCCTCACCCACCCCATTCGTGCAACAACGCCTTCGCATCCTCCTGCGCTCGTGCGTTTTCCACCTCGTAGCTGGGATCGTTCGGCGTGTTGATGACCTCGTGCAGGATGCGAATGGCCTCGGGGCCGTTCTTGCTGTCGTTCGAGACCATGGCGTCGGCGAGAAAGACACGGGTGATCTTGTTCGTCGGATCGAGCTTGTACGACTCCTTGAGGAAGCGCACCGCTTCCGCGCTCGAAGCCCAGCCGGTGAGGAACGGGACGTGCGGGGTCTCGTCGTGCAGCCGCCCGAGGACGCGCTGTGGGCCGCCGCCATCCATCTTTGGATCGGACAGCATGGCGATGGTGGCTTCGCGCCGGATGCGGTCGGCTGCCCCCTC
>DATLWH010000040.1:0-3835 GCA_035576505.1 Thermoanaerobaculia bacterium
CGTCAGCGAGTCGCGGGCGGAGATCTCGGAAAGAGCGCTGTTCTTCAGCAGAAGGTCGATGTTGGCGCTCTCCAGGCTGGCCAGCCGCTCCTTCAGTTCGCGAACGCGAACATCACGCTCGCTGGCGAAGCGAACGAGTGCGGCGATCTCGGCAAGGAGATCCCGCGGCGCGTCCGGAATCGCGCCTTCGGACTGCACGGACTTCGACGGAGTCAGGGCAACCGAGTGGCCTGCGTCGGCTGACGCGGAGTCGACGATCGTCAGTTTCTTCTCAAGCAAAGCGGACAGCGACCGCACGATGCGGGCTGCCGATTCTTCGGCAAACCTGCTCATTCCGCACACTCCCTGGTTGGATCGGCGGAGTATCCGCAGACGGCAGCGCCTCGTCAAGCGGCGATTATGGTTACGACGGAGAGGTGGAACTATCGGTGCTCGATGCGAAAGCGGTTGACGCCGGCCCGAATCTCATCGCCGCTGTGGACCTTCGTGTTCTGAGCCGGAAGCGTGTTCAGGAAGGTGCCGTTCCGGCTGCCCAGATCGCGTACACGGACGGTCCCGTCGGGGTCGGGGCCCACCTCGAAATGACGGCGCGAGAGAAACTCATCCGGTACACGGACATGACCTTCTCTGCCGACGATGAGACCGCTGGACGGAATCTCGAACTCCTGTCCGTTCAGCGGTCCGCCGATACAAATGAGCACGGGACGCGTTGCCGCTGCCGCCGTGTTCTGCGCCGCTGTGCGTTGCGTAATCTTGTGCGCTAACTCCGCTTCATCGACTGTCTGCTCTGATTCGACATGGATCGGTTCGACAAAAACGCCCGTTTCGGCGGTCGGCTCGACACTCACCAGAGCGGATCCAACGCGCAAAAGGTGCGTCCCGTCGCTGATCGCCGCCTCTGTGATCTGCTGGCCGTCCAGGAACGTTCCCATATGCGATTCGGCGTCGCGCACGATCAGTTCGTTTCCCCGCAGAGAGATCGAGCAGTGTCGAATCGACAACTCTGCCTCCGCCAACTCGACATGGCATCCTCTTCTTCCGATCCAGAGGGGATGTGCGCCGATCGTGAAGACGGTGTTGACCGACTCCGCGGCGCCGCGGGCGATCACGCGGACCGATCGCGGCCGGCCCGGCGGCTGTGAAGCAACGACCGCCGACGAGGTGGGGGTAGCGCCATCGTGCTCGACTTTGTACGGTTTCAGGTCGATTTCTTTGATGTCGTCCGGATTCATCAGCCGCGCGAGCAACGCGGCCTTGCTTCCCGAAAGCCACTCTCCGCACTCGCACGTGGCGATGGAATTCGGAAGGCGAACGGCGATTACACCCGGAACGTCGTAGGCCTGCCCGCATTTAGCACAGCGAATGAGCGGCACGGCGGGATGATAGCGCAGCGCCATACGCTACACTTCCGCCCATCCACATGCCTTCGCGTGCTACTACGGAACCCTCTCGTCGTCGCGTCGGCCTCCGGCCGAAATTCGTCCTCGCCTTCATCCTGCAGACGATCGTCATCGCTCTCCTGATCGTCGGGTTGGAGCAGTGGCGTGTGCGAACCGCGTTTCAGGACGCCTTCCTCAAAAGCGCGGAAGAGCTCGCGCGAACGGTGGCTGTCGATTCCAGCGACGCCGCGAAGAACGGCCGCCTCACGGACCTTCGTGCAGCGGCAGACGACGTGAAATCGAGGACCTGGATCGACTATGCCGACTTCGTCGGCGCGGACGGACGGGTCCTGGCGTCGTCGCAGGGCGCGCCTCCGCCCGGTCTTACGTCAACCACGGGACGTACCGATCTTCGCGCTTCTGATGGCGAGGCGTTGCACCTCTTCGTCGTCCCTTTAGCCGGCGGAGGTGGGTACTTCCGCCTTGTGGCCAGCGAGCGTGAGACGAGAGCGGCAGTCCGGCAACTTCGCTGGTCCAACCTCGGCGTGGCGCTGCTGGCCCTCGGCGTGGCGATCGGTCTGGCCTGGGTCGGATCCCGTTTCATCATCCGCCCGGTTCTCGAGCTTGCAGACAACGCGCGCCGGCTCGCCGACGGGGATCTTACCCAGCGCGCGGACGTCGAAACGAGCGATGAGATCGGCGACCTGGCCGAGGCCTTCAACACGATGGCTGCCAACCTGGAGAAGACGGTCACGAAGCTCGTTCGCTCGCAGGTGCAACTCAAGTCCGTGGTCGAAACTGTTGGATCGCGCTCACGCACGGTCGCGGAGCGAGTCGACGAACAGAGGTCGATGATCGACAGCACATATCACTCGATCGACCAGCTCAACAACGGCTTTCGCAAGATCACCGACAACGTCGAAGCGCTCTCGGCTTCGTCAGAAGAGACCTCGTCGTCGATGCTGGAGATGGTGGCATCGATCGAGGAAGTGAGCCGCCACACCGACACACTTTTCAACTCCGTCGAGGACACTGCTTCGGCGACAGGCCAGATGGTAACGTCGATCAACGAGGTCGATCAGAACGTCGACTTCCTCTCGAATTTCGTCACCGACACATCGTCATCGATGATTGAGATGAGTGCCTCGATCGCGCAAGTGGAGGCAAACGCGGCGCGGTCGTACGACCTGGCGCTTGCCGTGGCCGACGCGGCAGAGTCTGGGATGAAAGCAGTGCGCGAGACGATCGACGGCATGGAGCAGATCCGCTATTCCGTGACCGAATCCAACGCCGTGATCGCCCGCCTCGGCGACCGCTCCACGGCCATCGGCAAGATCCTCAACGTCATCGAAGACATCGCCGAACAGACCAACCTTCTCGCGCTCAACGCTGCGATTCTCGCCGCCGCGGCCGGAGAGCACGGCAAAGGCTTCTCCGTGGTGGCGGCCGAGATCCGCGATCTCTCGGAGCGGACCGCTTCCTCAACGCGAGAGATCGCCAATCTGATTCGCTCGGTGCAGGACGAGGTCGGCAACGCGCTGCGCTCGATGTCGGCCGGCACGAAGCTCGTTGAAGAAGGCGTTTCGCTGTCGCACGAAGCAGGCAAGGCGCTCAACAACATTCTCGACTCGTCGACGAAGGCCTCGGAGATGGGAAAGGAGATCGCCGCGGCGACGCGCGAGCAAGCCTCCGGAAGCGAGAACGTTTCGCAATCGATCGGACGCCTCCAGGAGCTCGTCAGCCAGATCAACAGTGCGACGACGCAACAGGCACAGGGCTCGGACCACATCATGAAAGCGGTCGAGTCAATGCGCGAGGTCACGAAGTATGTGCGCCAGGCCATGGACGAGCAGCGCTCCGGCTCAACGATGATCTCGTCGGCCGCGGAGCGCATGATCGACATGATTCACGAGATCTTCCAGGTGGCCACGAACCAGGCCGCCGAGAGCGAGAAGATCGTGCGAACGATGGAACAGGTAAGAGCGATCGCTGAAGGGAACGGCGACTACGCCGTGGAGATGGGCGAACCGCTGACACTTCTCTCCGAGGCCATCCGCGGTCTCGATGAAGAAATCCGACGTTTCCGCGTGCGCGGATGATGCCTCTGCGAGGCCGTCTCACCAGGCATGGCGGCGGCCCAATCATTCACTTCGACCACCCTCCGATCCCGGATGTAATCCATTTCGACGGCGCGGATTGGCGTGCCAAGCGGGAGTTCCACGTCACACTCACAGGTACGACGACCATGGGCCGGCTCACCGCCGAGCCAGACGATGTGATCAGGCGGGCAGCGCGGAACCTGGCGTTTACCGTCGCCCTGCAGAGCGAGTTGTGGCATGTGCGCGAGAACGACACGCGGGGAATCATCCGCATGTGTGAGGTTGGCGGAGCGGAGGAGTTCTTCACGCGGCTCGAGGGCGAAATGCAAATGACGATCGAGCGTCCGCCGTATCACG
>DATLWH010000041.1:0-5970 GCA_035576505.1 Thermoanaerobaculia bacterium
GGCCGGCGGCGTTGGTTGCCCAAGGCTCGGCCACCATTGCGGAGCGATCGGTTCTGCGGCGAGAACCTGTCCCAGCCTACTCCCTCAGCTGAGTGGGCGGCGGTCCGAAAGCGGCTTAATCGTGGGCGGCTTCGCTGAGCCGGCGCCTCGCGTCGGGGAGGTACGCAACTTCGCGGTCGGGCACGGCTTTTTCGATCTCATACAAGCTCATGCGATGCTTGCGTATATCGATGGGCACTTTGGCGGGCGCTCCGAGTTTCAGGTGATCCAGGCTGTCGATAGCGTCGCCGGCCAGGTTGAGCAGGATCTCCAGACGGCTCCGTGAAATCTCGATCTTGTGGAGCTCGAGGTACGTCTGATACTCGTGAACGAGGTGCTCGACCTCCTGGCGTATCTGTCCGATGGAACGATCCTGCGCCGCAAAGGTGCGCAGCCAGTTACGCATGCGTCGCAGAGACTGAACGGCACGTTCATCGCCGCGAAAGTCGACGATGGCCTCCCATGGCGTACTGAGGTCAGGGCTTGGCAGTGCGTCCAGCACGATCGATACGACCGGCACCAAAGGCGTGCTTGCCGGCTGCTCGACAATGGGGTTCAACGCCAGAATCGGGATCGCATCCGCCATACCCCTCCTCGTTAGACAGAGAGCCGTGGCGCGAGCGCTTGCGTCGTACCCTGCCTTGAGAGCAACCTCGGCTTCTTCCAGAAGCTGCTCCGGGCTCAATGACCGCCGGCTGAGAATCGATTTTGCGCTCGCGGAAGCAATGGCCGCAACTTCACGGGGATCCAGTTTCCACAACGGCGCAAACGAATCGGCGTTCTCAAAGTACAAATCTTCCGACAGGCCCTCTTCGACAGTGGAGGACCCTTCAGCGATTTGGCGGAGCGTTTCGTTGACGAGGTACAGCGCCGCGCAGTCGACACGGAACTTATGGCTGTCGCCTGGCGGCAATTCCTCGGACTCGATCGTGATGGCGACGTCCTCGACCACTCCTTTTTCGACGAGCCACTCAGTCTCTTTGGCGACCTCGAGCGGCAGATCGCGGAGATTCCGCTCCAGAAGCACGTATCCGACGCTGTCGAAGAGCAAGGCATCGCGCTTCTGAAGCCGGTATGACTGAGGATGGGCGATTGCCGTGAAGGTCATCTTGGTACGACATCGTACACCCGGCTACCGAATAGTTTAGTTATTTCTAAGCCTCCGGTTTGGCAGGGACGGCGGAGCCGGTCAACTGCTGCTGCGCGATGGCCGCCATACCCATGAGGCCGCCCATCCCCATCGACTCCACCGCCGTGGAGGGGACGATCATCATCGCTCCCTTCTCCTTCAGCCCCTCGTAGAGCATGTTCATGGCCCGCAGGTGCAGCGCGGTGGGGTTGTCGTGATAGGAGATCGAGGCTGACTGGAAGAGTTTGGCGATCTCCACTTCCGCCTCACCGAGGATGATCCGGGCCGCTTTCTCACGCGCGGCCTGGGCCTCGCGCGACATGGCGTCCTGCAGCGCGTCGGGAATGATCACGTCGCGCATCTCCACCGACTGCACGGTTACGCCCCACGGATTGCAGCGGGCATCGATCAACTCCTGAAGCTGCTCTTCGATCTTCTCGCGGCCACGCAGCAGATCGCCGAGCGAGGTGCGGCCGATGATGTCGCGCAGCGCCGTCTGGGCCGCCCAGCTGACCGCATCCTGGTACTGCTGCACTTCCAGCGCGGCTTTCTCCGCGTCGTACACCATCCAGAAGAGGACGGCATCGACGTTGACGGGGACCGTGTCGGACGTCAGCGTCTGCTCGGCGGCGAAGCTGGTCGTGATCACACGCTGATCGATCCACGAGGAGACCGTGTCGATGAACGGCACGATCCAGAAGAGTCCCGGTCCGTTAAGTCCGACAAATCGTCCGAGGCGGAGGATGACCGCCTTCTCCCACTGCTTGGCCACCTTCGGCGATTGCATGAGGACGAGGCCGAGAACGATTCCGCCGATCAACCACAGCGGATTCTCGGTGGCGATGAGGGCGGCCAATCCGATGAGAATCGGCGCGACGAGAACGAACACCGCCACGATATTGACGCGCGGCCCCTCGAAGTTACGCAAGCGTTCTTTGTTTGCTGCAGCGATGGGAAACATGATCAGGTTTCTCCTTCTTTCAGTCGCCTCATGAGCTCTTTGACGGCCTCGCGCGGCGAGTACCCGAGGGCCGCAGAATCTGTGAGAAAGCGGTCGATGTGCGCCGCTAGGCGGCGCTCGCGATGCCCGGCATGCGCAGACTTGGGCACCGAATCGGCGATGAACGTCCCCACGCCCCGCCGTGTGACCAGCACTCCTTCGCGCTCCAGCGAGAGGTAGACCCTGGCCACGGTGTTGGCATTGACCCGAAGGTCGACGGCAAGCTGGCGGACGGTCGGCAACTGGTGGCCGGGCTCCATCCGTCCCGTGGCGATGGCAAGGCGAATTCCCCGTTCGAGCTGCGCGTAGATCGGCGTTCGATCGTGGGTATCAATGGAGATCGGCGGGACGGCCACAGTGTCCTCTTGTACTACTAATTTAGTACATCTTCGGAAGAAGTCAAGGGGGCGCTCTCCAGCATGGACGCTATTCTCCCAGTTTGGCTTTCAGGTCCTTCAGCTCTTCGCGCAAGGTCACCATCTGCGCTTCGAGGCGCTCCACGCGCACGGAAAGCGGTTCGCCCGCGGGCGCACGGGCATCGTCAGCCGCCGGCTCGTCGGCGACGGCGCCGCCGAGGATATGCGTCCAGCGCGCTTCCTTCTGTCCCGGGCGGCGCGGGAGCTCGCGCACGATGGCATCATCGCCGGAGGCCAGGCGCTGTAGCGTGGCCTCGACATCGTCGATGGCCTCGAACGCATGCAGCCGGTCGCTGCGGCCGCGCAGCTCGCCGGCCGTTTGCGGTCCTCGCAAAAAGAGCAGAGTCAAGATGGCTTTGGCGGGACGGTCGATGTGCCAGGTGGAATCGAGATTGTGATCCCAACGAGTGGCCCGGCCGCCGAGCACCTTCCAGACGAGCTTCTCGTCCTGGAGGCGGGCCAGCGCGCGCTGTACATCGCTCTCCCCTACCTCCATGACCGGCTCGCGGTTCGATTTCTGATTGCAGGCGGCGATGAGGGCGTTGATCGTCAGCGGGTAGTACTCGGGGGTGGCGAGCTGCTTCTCCATCAGGCAGCCAAGGGCGCGGACCTCGATCGGATCGAGCTCGCGCGCTGGAAGGCGGCGTGGTTTCCGTTCACCGTCGAGCGTGGTGACCGAATAGGACATGGGCAAAGTCTATCGCGAGCCGCAGATCCCGAGGGGCAGGCCAACGGAATCAACCGGACACGATGAAGTTCGCGGGACGCGCCGTTCGGGCCTTCCCGAAATAGTTGTCCACCCTCATGGCCGCTTTCTTCGCCATCGATCGAAACGTCGTCATCTTTCCACCGAAGACGTTCAGCAGGTTTTCGCGACGCTCCAGGCGGTACTCGCGGGCGATCGCGCTCGGGTTCATGGCCCGCCCTACGAGCGGGCGGACGCCGGCAAAGGTCGAGGCAACATCGTCGCGGCTGACCGGCTGGCTGACGTAACGATTGAAACGGGTGATGAGGTATTCGATCTCGTCATCGGTAGCCACCACATGCTCGAGCGAGGCATGGTGCATCACCTCCGTCGTTCCCACGAGCGTCGTCCCTTTCCAGGGCAGGACGAAGAAGACCCGCCGGTCGCTTATCGATTGCAGGAGTATCCCCGCCTCGGCCACCCTCTGTTTCAGAACGAGATGCGATCCGCGCACGAGCGAGAGCCGGTAGCGCGAACGGATGCCGTTTCCGGCCAGCAAGGCATTCATCCAGGGACCGGCGGCGTTGACGACGAAGTCGAATCGGCCGGAGCCGGCCGGAGTGGTGACGATCCACTCCTTTCCGTCGCGGCGAAGGGACGTTACAGGCGTTTCTTCGCGGACCGCCGCACCGTCGTTGATTGCCGACCCGACGACGATCCGCGCCAGGGCGTAGTCGTCGACCTGAGCATCAGAATAGACAAACCCGCCGCGCAGCCCGGCGCGCATCAGCGGCGCACGCGCGACCAGGTCATCGGCGCTGAGCGCCTTGTGACGGGCGATGTTGGCGCGGCCGGCCAAGAGGTCATAAACCGTCAGGCCGGCACTGATGGCGAAGCGGCTGCGGGGGCTGTCGTCGTAAACCGGCAGAAGGATCTCGATCGGTTTCACGAGCGAAGGGAGGTGCTCGAGGAGCCAGGCGCGATCGCGCAGCGACTCGCGCACCAGGGCGATGTGGAGACGCTCCAGGTAGCGGAGACCGCCGTGGATCATCTTCGTGGTCGCTGACGATGTCTGGGCGCCGCAATGGCCCTTCTCGAAAAGGGTGACGTCATAGTCGCGGCGCGCCAGCTCCCAGGCAATCCCCGCACCGTTGATCCCGCCTCCGATGACCGCAAGCCGCACGGGCCGGATCGTACCGTTTTCAGGAGCCGCAAAGTAGGTGCTCGCATCATTTGGCGCACGGTTTGAAATGGCTGAGCGCCAAATGGCCATCGAGCTGGTCCCACCGCTTGAAGAAACGCCCCCGCAAACACAAGGAGACCTGGCTGTGATGCTCACCGGCGGCGGCGCACGGGCCGCGTATCAGGTGGGACTGCTCAAGGGACTGGCGCGGCATTTCCCGGGACTTCGGTTTCCGATCATCACGGGGGTCTCTGCCGGCGCCATCAACGCCATCTTCCTCGCGGCATCCGAAAGCCCTCTCCGGGAAACGGCCGAAGAGCTCGCCCAGGTCTGGTCGGCGCTCGAGTGCAAGCATATCTTCCGTCCCAACTATGCGGCGCTGCTGCCGTTCCGCACGGCGCTGAAAGCGATCCTGCCCTCAAGGATGACGCGGCGGCCGCACGGCTTGTTGAACGCCGGGCCGCTGGCCGAAACTCTGCGCAGGGTTTATCACTGTCCGCAACGCAACCATCCGATCGACGGCATCCGTCGCAACCTGGCCCGAGGAGATCTGAAGGCAGTCGGCCTGATCGGCCTCGATTACACGACCGGACAGAGTGTTCGCTGGGCTCAGGGTCGCTCCATCGACGTATTCGAAGGGCCCAATCGCCGCAGCGTCGAAACAGAGATTACCGTCGAACATGTCCTTGCTTCGTCGGCACTGCCGTTCGTGTTTCCGGCGGTAGAGATCGACCAGAGCTGGTATGGGGACGGCGGCATCCGTCTCGCCGCGCCTCTTTCGAGCGCGGTCTTCCTCGGCGCGCGCCGTATCCTGGCGATGTCGACCGGCTACCAGCGCACTCCGGACGAGGCCAGCCGGCCGGCGTTGCAAGGCTATCCGCCCGCCGCACAGATCATGGGTCAACTCCTCAACGCCATCTTCCTCGATGTGATCGATGAAGACGTCGTACGCATGGAGCGGCTGAACGAGATGATCGGGAAGATCGATCACTCCATGCGCAACGGATTCAAGCCCATCGAGCTCCTGGTCCTCCGCCCTTCGGAGGACCTCGCCAGGATCGCAAGCGAACACGAGAAGCACCTCCCTCTCAATACGAAGCTGGTCACGCGCGCTCTCGGCTCCCGCGAGACAGAATCCTCCGACCTCACCTCGATGCTGATGTTCGAGCCGGGCTATATCTCGCGGCTGATCGAGATCGGGGAGAAGGACGTGGCCTCACGACTCGAGGATCTCAGCATTTTCCTGGGCGAGCCCGCGTCAGCGGTGCTCAGCGCAGTGTAGTGGCCCCCCATCAATGAGGACCGCGGCCTCGCCGGTGAGGTCCAAGAGATAGCCAGATTCAGGCCCGTGGGTCTCGAACGTTGGGGAAATGTCCCCATTCATGAGGTCCGCGACCTCATTCACGAGGACAACGATCTCATTGATGACGACCATGACCTCATCAATAGGACAACGACCCGATTCACGGGGACAACGATCCCACCGATGCGGACAACGACCCTAAAGTTGACGAGAAC
>DATLWH010000042.1:0-2258 GCA_035576505.1 Thermoanaerobaculia bacterium
GTCCAGCCGCCCGCTCTCACGGTCGAAGCGTCCGCAGCCGCCGTCACCGCGGCGGGAGACGAAGCGCGCAAGCACAACCTGCCCCTCATCGTCCACGCTACCGGGCTGGCGGAGGCGAAGGCAGCGTTGCGCGCCGGAGCGACGCTGCTCGTTCACAGCGTCTGGGATCAGCCGGTCGATCAGGAGTTTCTCGACCTGGCCAAACGCAACGGGACGATTCTCATCCCGACGCTTACCGTCTCGCGAGGCTACGTTCGGATGTTCCGTTCCGCGGTTGAGCACACGCCGGTGGCGATCGACGATCCGAATGGCTGCGTCGACAAATCGACTCTGGCAAGGATCGCCGAAACCACCTCCGCGCCGACGACGATGACGGCCGAGGCGCTGGCCCGTCGTGACGAACGGACGACGAAAACGGAACAGCTTGCCGCGCAGAACCTGAAGTCGCTCATGGCCGCGGGAGTCCCCATCGCCACCGGCACCGATGCCGGCAATCCGCTGACGCTGCACGGCCCGGCCATCTACGCGGAAATGGAGGCGATGCAGAGCGCCGGAATGACCCCGATGCAGGTGATCGTCTCGTCCACCGCCGTCGCCGCGCGAGCTATGCGGCGCGAGGCCGAGTTCGGGACGGTGGAGAAGGGGAAAGACGCCGACCTGATCGTCGTGGCCGGCGATCCCTCCGCGGATATCGCCAACATGCGCAAGATCCGTTATGTGGTGCGGGGAGGAGTGGTGCGGGCAACGGAGGATCTGCACGCGCTGGCAGCGCGGTGATGTCGCGGTTGCGAGGTTGCGCTGTTACGCGGTCTCGCGGCGTGAAGTTTGCCTCAAGACCGGGTCACGGGACCGAGCGACCTTCGCCTATGGCTCAAAATCAGCAGCGAACGAACCCATGACCGACGGCGATCAGCGCTCCGATGAGTCCCGCGAAACCTTCGCGTACTTTTCGAATGAGTACGCGCAAGCCTTGCAGGCCCTCAAGACGATCGAGGCGCAGGCGTCGACACTGATGCTGATGGGAGTGAGCGATGAGCTTTATGGTTTCATCGATCAGTTCATCACCATGGCATCCGGCACGAAGGCGCTGGCCGAGGAGAGAGGCGAGGCGCACTTCGCCGAGTGGTTTGGGGAGCTGGTTCACAAAGCGGAGGCGCTGCGGGAGGCTGTAGCGCGGTAGCGGGGTCGCGGGGTTTCAGGGTTGCTAGGTTGCAAGGTTGCAGGGTTGCTAGGGGTTGCTGGTGATTATCTTCGGCAAGCTCAGCACCTCAGGAACTCAGCAACCGAGCAACCGCGCGACCGCGTGACCGCGTGACCGCGAACTACAATGCGCCATGCGCCTGCTTGCCATCATCGCACTGGAGGTTCTCATGTCCGCCACGCTTTCCGCAGCCACCACTCTCGATCAGAGGATCGACGACGCCGCGAAGAAGGTTGAATCGAAGGTCATCGAATGCCGCCGCGACATCCACGAGCATCCCGAGCTCGGCAACCGGGAGACGCGCACGTCGAAACTCGTCGCCGACCGGTTGCGCGCGCTCGGCATCGAAGTGAAGACGCCCGTCGCGCACACGGGCGTCATCGGCATTCTTCGCGGCGGCCGTCCGGGGCGCGTGGTTGGTCTACGCGCTGATATGGACGCGCTGCCGGTCGTGGAGCAGGTCGACCTGCCGTTCAAGTCGACGGTGCGAACGACGTTCAACGGCCACGAGGTCGGCGTGATGCACGCCTGCGGACACGACGCGCACGTGGCCATCCTCCTCGGCGTGGCCGAGGTGCTGGCCGGGATCCGCGATGAGATCCCGGGGACGGTGAAGTTCCTTTTTCAGCCCGCCGAGGAGGGAGCGCCGGAAGGGGAAGAAGGGGGAGCGAAGTTGATGGTGAAGGAGGGGGCACTCGACAATCCGAAAGTCGACGCCGTCTTCGGCCTCCACGTCACCTCGCGTTACCCGGTCGGCGAGATTGCTTACCGTTCGGGCTCGATGATGGCCGCGGTCGACTCGTTCAAGATCACCGTACACGGTAAGCAGACGCACGGCGCGTATCCGTGGCTCGGCGTCGATCCGATCGTCGTTGCGGCGCAGATTGTACTGGGGTTGCAGACAATCCCCAGCCGGCAGGTCGATTCGTCGCTGGCTCCGTCGATCGTCACGGTGGGCGCGATCCACGGCGGCGTGCGCAACAACATCATCCCGGACGACGTCGAGATGATCGGCACGATCCGGAGCCAGCGACGAATCGACCTGCCGGCTGGGGAT
>DATLWH010000043.1:0-7823 GCA_035576505.1 Thermoanaerobaculia bacterium
GCAGGCGTGCTTCGGAAGGTTACGAGCCTGTTCTCTTCTCTTCTGACGCAGGCATGCCGGGAAAGGTTACGGACGTGTCCCCGGAACAACAGCCGGGAGGGGTTCATTCGACTGCTGAGGCCGTTCGGTGAAGGCCACCACGAGGGCGAAGACGTCCAGCATCATCCAGAAGACCTCGGTATCGCCAAAGTTGAATTCGAAGAGGCCGGCGGTAGCCAGCCCAACCGCGACCGCTACGCCAAGCTCGGCGAACTTCGTGGCCGGCCCCCCCCAGGCATGGGCGCATTCACGCAGGAAAAGAAACTGAAGGAAGAGGTAGGCCACGAGCGCGAGTATGCCGCGCTCCGCCCAGAGCTGGATGAGGTTATTGTGCAGGTGGGGGATGCGGAAGCGCGGCGCGTCATGCTTGCGATAGAGGGGATAGACCTCCTTGACGTTCGCCGGCCCTACTCCGAAGAGCGGGTAGTCTTTGATGATCTCAACGCCGGCCTCCGCCATCCGGATGCGGTCGAGATTCGAGGACTGCTTCACGTCAAAGCTGGACACTACTCTGCTGAAGAACGGCAGCGGGGCGAAACTGATCGCCAGAATCGCCACCGGTACCGCCAGCGCCAGCGCTTTCGGCCATTTCAGAGCAAGCAGGACCGCCACGGCCACAATCCAGCCGAGCCACACACTGCGGGTGAAGGTGAGCAGCAGTGCGAAGTGCGTCATCGCTACACCGACGATGAGCAGCATATTGCGCAGGTCGTAGATCCAGAGCACCAGAAACACGAGCGCCACCGGCAGGAGTAATCCCGACAGGGTCATCACGTGTGCCGAGGGGCCGGTGATGCGATGCTCCAGATCGTGGTGAGCGGTCAGCGCAAAATACTGCACAAATCCGTAGCCGGCGGAAAAGATGCCGAAGATGAGAAACATCCGGAGCGCGGCGATACGGCTTCGTGGGATGTTTCTGAAGAGAATCAGCGCTGCCGGGAAGAGCAGCATCTTTCCCCAGAGCGCGTTCTCGCCGAATGAGTGGATATGGCGGTTCGCCACAAAGGCGGAGATCGTCGAATCGAGTCCGTACAACAACAGCGGAACATAGAGGATCTGAAACGACGGGACGAGCAGGCGGCGGTAGAGCGCGTACCCGACCGTGACCATCGTGGCGAAGGCGAATATCTCGGACGAGGCGGCCCAACCGGCGCAGAAGAGGTGGCCCACGTAAAAGAGGACCGCCAGCGCGACCGGTTTGGGCGTCTCTTCAGGAAGGCCGAGACGTCGGGCGAGAGACACGGGCAGGCGTCACGCTTCTTCGAAGGCTTCGTCGACGAGCATCACCGGAATGTCGCTGACGATGGGGTAGACACGATGACACTTCACGCACTGCAGCCCCTCTTCGACGACAAGCTCCTCACCGCGCATCTTGTCGCGGAATTTGTCGCGTACGGTAACGCGCCGCGCTTCGGAAAGGGGCACGGGCCGGACCTCTTCCTTGCAGATCGGGCAGGCCAGGATTTCGAGAAGCTGAGGCTGGATTGCCATGGCGGCGCGGAGTGTAACATCGCCCTCTCGCGGTTGCGAGGTCGTGCGGTGGCCTGTCGTCCGCTCGGCGGCCGCGCGACCAGAAACCTCATGAAAGTCCTCCACCTCGCCGCAGGCAATCGATGGACCGGGGCCGCCGCCCCGGCGTTCGCCGAAACGGAAGCGCTTCGGGAAGGCGGCGTCGACGCGCACTTCGCCTACGTCGGCGGCTACAAGCTGCAGAAAAAGATCGAGCACCACGATTTCACTCATCCCATCATCGCCAAAGCGCAGAACCCCTTTTCGTTCGCGCGGACCGTCGATGCCATCGCGGGGCTCATCGATCATCACCGTTTCGAGGTCGTTCACGCGCATCTCACCTACGACCACTGGCTGGCGTCTTTCGCCACGCGCGGCGAGCGGACCGCGATCGTGCGGACGTTTCACGCGCGCCGCGCGCTGCGAGGCGATCTATTCACGAGACGTCTGATCGCCCGTACGGAGCGGATCTGCGTCATCAACGAGTCGTTCGTCGATGCCCTGCCAATCCGCGGCCATGCCCCTGTCTTCACTCCTCCACCGGTTCCCCAGCGGCAGTTCACTCCTACCGGACGCGACGTCCGCGAACAGTACGGCCTCGGCCCGGAAGTCTTGCTCCTGCTGGCGATCGGCAAGCTTTCGAGAGGCCGCGGCTTTGAAGAAGTACTGCGAACCTATTCCCTGGTGCGGCGCGAGGTCCCGAACGCACGACTCATGATCGTCGGCCACGGCGAGCACAGGCCGGCACTCGAGATCCTGGCGGGCGATCTGGCGGTCGACGTGATCTGGGCCGGCTACCACGAGGACGATCTCGCCGAGCACTACCGGGCGGCCGACGTACTCCTTTTCACGGCTCGTGGCTCCGATGAAGGACATCGCGCGGTGCTTGAGGCGATGGCGTGCGGAGTCGTGCCGGTCACGTTCCCGCTCGAGGGGATGCCGGCGCTGCTCGGCGATCTCGCTGCACAGCTCATCGCCGAGGCCGGAACTCCCGATGCGACGGCCCCGAAAGTGATTGCCGTGTCGCGCGGTGACATTGCCGGCCTCCGCCGGCGCGCCTTCGAGCAATCGGATCGCTTTGGATACGAGAGCGCGGCGGCCAGACTCCTGGGTGTCTACGGGAACATCTGAGGTCGGTCAATCCGGCAATAACGTCCGCAACACCGCCCGCACCGGGCTGGCGTCGGCGCCACTGATCCGCAGGGGCAGCGCGATCAGCTCGTATTCGCCCTCTTCCACACCGTCGAGCACGAGTCCCTCGAGCATGGCCATGTCATTCCTGGCGAAGGCGTGATGCGCCTCGAGCGCCTTCGAATCGAAGGGGTCGACGGAGGGGGTGTCGATGCCGATGAGGATGACGCCGTGATGATGCAGATCGTCGACGAGCTGGGGTGAAAGGCTGGCGAAGTCGTTATTCCAGTGGCGATGGTCGGGAAAGGTTCCTGTGCGGAAGAGGATACGCGGCGCAGAGAGCGCCCCGATCTTGTCCGCGACGTGATCGGGCATGATCCGCTCGCCGCGCATGACGTCGACATGTACGACCACACATTGGCCGAAGTAGAAATCAAGCCGCCGTGAGGCGATATCGGGTCCATTGGCGATGTAATGGCTCGGCGCGTCGGCGTGGGCTCCGACGTGCAGCGATGTCCGGATGTCGCTTAAGGTCAGATTCGCACCGTCGTTCATGTCGGCGTTGATTGTCCGCACGAAGGGTGTATCGCCTGGCCAGACGTTGATCGCAGCTTCGATCACGGGTGAAATGTCGATGATAGGCATCAGGCTGACGCGATGATCTTCATCTCGACCGAGATCGGCGTCGGCAACGAATCGACGCCCACCGTGGTGCGTGTCGGCTGGATCCGCCCCAGGATCTCGGCATAGACCCTGTTGAATCGATCGAAGTCGCTTTTCATGTCAGTCAGATAGACAGTCACGTCCAGAATTTTCTCCAGCGAACTGCCCGCCGCCTCGAGAATCGTCCGGACATTGTCAATCGTCGCCCGCGTCTGGGCCTCGATCCCGTCCGGGATCTCATTGGTGACAGGCCGTCGCGGTCCGATACCGGAAAGGAAGAGCAGATCGCCCACGCGGCGGGCGTGTGGGTAGGCTCCCACGGGCGATGCGGCTCCGGGCGCGACGATCGAGGCCGCACGATCCTCCGGCCACTCTTCCTGCGATGACATCTCGCTGACTCGGCCGGTGTCGGGGCCGGCTTCGCTTACGTTGTGCGACTCCAGCCCGGTTCCTGTCTCGGCAGGTCCTTCGTCGAACTCCTTTTCGAAGTCGAGCTCCTTGTGCGGGTTGGGCGTCAGCTCGACCAGGGCGTTCCCTGTGCCCCAGACCGGCTGGTAATCCCACACCTTGCCGTCGTACTTGTTGTTCTCACCTGCCAGCGCGCCCAGCCACCAGATGGCCTTGAATCCCATGTCGGCATTCGCCTCGCGGCCGAACTCACGGGCCACCTGGGCCACGTCCTCGAGCCGGCCCTCCCCGAGCATCTCCAGGATCTTGCGGTTCCATTCGTCGTCCTTCGACGAAGAGATGTGGTCGTGTGCCGGATCGATCTCACCGACCTCGTAGCGGTTCGAGAGATTCGAAACGACGACGACGATCGTTTTCTTGCCGTAGCGGTCGATGGCGGTACGGGCGGCGCGGCCGAGGGCGCGCGTCTCGTCGCGTTCCGCGTAGATGTTGCACGACACCACCGACGCCGGCACGGCGTTGTTCGGATTGAGCAGCTTGAGAGCGACGACGGTGCCGGTGTCGATCGGGAAGCCGTGATAGTCGACCGTCGCGGTCTGCATGCCGAGATCCTTGCAGACGCCAGCGTAGAGCTTTCCGAATTCGGGGTCGACGCGGAACGAATAAGGGATCTCGCCGAGCTCGTACCAGTTCTGATCAACCAGCGTCCATTGCGGATTCGGGGCGGTCTGGAACAGGTGGCCGATCACGGAGAACCACTGCGTCGAATAGAGCAGCATCAGCTCCGCGCCGGAGCGTTCGATCTCGCGGCCGATTGCCTCGTAGCGCTGCCTGAGCGACGCCCAGCCCGGATTGCGGTCCGGAGCGAGAAGAATGTGCGGCTGCCCTGGAACGAGGTACGCCTTCTGAAGCAGTCCGCTCACGATCAGTGGACGTAGGAGTCAGACTCGATGTCGACGTTGCGTGACTGCACGATGGATGTCGCCAGCAGCGCGCGGCGGCCGATCTCCTCCCACTGCTCGGTCTGCACCAGCTCCGGCACAGCCAGTGAGGCACCAAGGTTCACGGCGATACAGCCGGCATCGAGGTAGCTCTCGATGGTGTCGAGCGGCACCGGGCCGCCGGCAAGCATCGGCACGTCACGAATCGGGCCGCGCAGTGTGCGGATGTAATCCGGCCCGCCGAGGTAGAGCGCGGGGAACACCTTCACGATGTCGCAGCCGGCCTCCCAGGCCCGAACGATCTCCGTGGCCGTCCCCGCGCCGGCAACGGAGAGGAGATCGTTCTCGTTCGCGTACTCGATCACGCGCACGTCCGTGTGCGGCGAGACGATGACCTGTGCTCCGGCCCGCCGTGCCAGCGCGGCGTCGTTGGCGTTGCGCACGGTTCCGGCGGCGATGACCACGTCGAGCGGAGCGTACTTCTGCGCGAACCGCGAAATGAGATCGAAGGCTCCTGGCGTCGTCAGCGTCACTTCCAGGATGCGGATGCCATTCCGCGCATACGCCTCGGCCACCGACTCAGCGGCCTCGACGCTCTCTTCACGCACGACGCCGACGATCTGCTCCATCGATACTCTCTCGAACAGTTCTTTACGGGACATGGGGGAAAGGATATCGCGGTTGGGGGGTGGGGAGTGGGGTGGGGGCACGTAGGTCGGACTCTCCAGTCCGACCGGAGCTTGGGAGATCGGTAATCGATAGCCGCCTGTCGTTCAGAGCCGCGCAAGCGCCGGTCGGACTGGAGAGTCCGACCTACGTGCCCCCCGACGCCGTAGTAAGCTAATCGCGATGGTCCTGATCAACAAAGCGATCAACGAGGTGACGGTCAAGCTCGTCTACTACGGGCCCGGTCTTTGCGGCAAAACGACCAACCTCGAGAAGATTTACGGCAACCCGAAGCTGGACAACAAGGGCAAGATGATCTCGATGTCGACGGAGACGGACCGAACGCTCTTCTTCGACTTCATGCCGATGGAGCTCGGGACGATCGGCGGCCAGAAAGTGCGCGTACAGCTTTACACCGTGCCAGGCCAAGTCTTCTATGACGCCACGAGGAAGCTTGTGCTGCGCGGTGCGGACGGCGTCGTGTTCGTGGCCGACTCGCAGTCGACGATGCGCGACTCGAACCTCGACAGCCTGGAGAACCTGAAGACGAATCTCCGGATCAACCGTATCGATCCTCAGAAGGTGGCGCTGGTTTACCAGTACAACAAGCGTGATCTGCCCAACGTCGACACCGTCGAGGCGATGAACGGTTACTTGAACCCGAACGGGGTGCCGACCGTCGAGGCATCGGCAATCACCGGGATGGGCGTCACAGCCACGCTCCGCGCAGCAGTGGCGCGCATCCTCGACAACCTCAAGAACAACGTCGACACGACGCTGCACGACGAGCCCGAGCTGGCCGTGCCCGATATGTCCGCGAAATCGGGCGTCACGCCGATGTCGGCCGGTACGCCGAAGTTGTCGATGAAAACGACACCCGTCCTGCCGGTGTTTGACGCGGAGGAGACCGTCACGGTCTCGCCGTTCGAGGCGGAGCCGATCGACGTTACCGTGGCTGAAGACGAAGATCCCTTCGGGGCCATGGTCGCTGTCGAGGTCGAGCCGGACCACCAGGCCGAAGACCTGTTTGCCGCCGGAGCCACTGAGAATCACGACGCGGGCGCAGAGCGCGTGGAGCTGGAGTCGCTGCTGGTTTCCGCGGGCGAGGTCGTTCGGGCTCTGGAGAAGGCGCTCGATCGCGCGCGCGCCCACGAGGCCGCGCTACGGGCGAAGATGTAGGTTCCTACCTCTCTTCGTACGGTACGCAGTACGGGTCGTCGGTATCGCAGCTCGCGAATTCGAACTGGACGGTTGTGTGCGCGATGCCATATTCGCGTTCCAGAAGCTTATTGACCTGAGCGAGCAGATTGCCCGTCGACCGGACCGGGATGTCTCCGACCATGAGGTGACACGACAGCGCGGGCCGCGAGGCGCCCAGGGCCCAGATGTGCAGGTGGTGAACGCCGTCCACGCCATCGAGGGATGCGATCGCGCGCGTGACCGCGTCCGGATCGATGCCGGCCGGGGTCCCTTCGAGCAACAGGTTGATGGCTTCGCGCAGAATCCCCCAACTGCTCCAGAGGATCAGCACGCCGATGGCAATCGAGACCGCCGGATCCCAGAACAGCGCTCCGGTCGCACGGATCAGGAGAGCGGCGGCGATGATGCCCGCCGAGGAGATGGCATCGCCAAGCATGTGAAGGACGGCACCGCGGATATTGAGATCGTGCCCATGGCCGCGAAGCCAGAGCGTGATCGAGCCATTGAGGAGAAGCGCAGCCGCTGCCGTGATGAGCATCGCCGTGCTGTTGACGGCCACGGGGGCGCGCAGCCGCTCTGCAGCCTCGACGAAAAGAAAGATCGTGAAGGCCGCCAGCGCCCCGGCATTGATGAAGGCCGCCAGTACACCGGCGCGATGCCAGCCGTACGATTTCGCGCTCGTGGCCGGCCGCCGTTCCAGGCGCACGGCGAACAGCGCCAGAAGAAGCGCCAGCGTGTCGGTAACGTTGTGGATGGCGTCGCCGATGAGGGCCAGTGAGCTCGCCTTGATTCCGACCACCACCTCCGCGCCCACGAAGAGCGCGGTGGCGATGGAAGCGAAGAGCAACTTGCGCGATACGGCCGCGCCGTGCGTCCCGTGTTGGTGGTCGTGGGGCATTGGAGAAGCAGTAGATTAGTGGATTAGTGGATTCGTGGATTAGAGGTTAGGGACCCAGTCTGATCCCTGATTCCTAATCTCAAATCCACTAATCCACTAATCCACTGATCAACGAATCCGCTATTTCCCTCGCGTCGAGCGCTCTACCTTCGCCGACTTCTTCGCAACGGCCTCCGCCATGGAGAGGCGCTGGTCACGCAGCCGCGCGGCGAGTTTTTCGTCTGACAGAGCGATGATCTGTGCCGCAAGGATGCCGGCGTTTCGGGCGCCGCCGACCGCCACGGTGGCAACCGGGACTCCCGGCGGCATCTGCACCACCGCGAGCAAGGCATCAAGTCCCTGAAAAACTCGCCGCGCGGCTGCGTGAC
>DATLWH010000044.1:0-5637 GCA_035576505.1 Thermoanaerobaculia bacterium
ACATGGACGGGTGACCCCAACTCATTCATCGTCCTCACCTATGCAGGCACGAGCACATCGAGCGCACCCAATGCTGACGACGGGCAGAGCATTGTCTACCTGGGCTACTCGGGACCCGATAACGGCTTCTGTGACGGTGTGCTGGCATGTACCCTCGGATCCGGTAACTTCACACACACGTACAAAGGCGAGACCTTCGTCGGTATCACGGACGCGGACATCATCGTGCGTCCCGGCATCAGTGCCTCACAGTACGGGAAACTCATCACACATGAAGTCGGCCACGCGATTGGCCTCCGCCACGCTGATCAGGGAACTCCGGCTTCTTCCGTCGCCGTGATGGCATCGACCGTCAGTCTGACCAACCTACAGCAGTGGGATCTGGACGCCATCGACACTGTTTACGGAAACGGGCCTGCCTGTCAGCCTCCCACATCGGTCTCCATCAGCGGCGGCGGCGCGGTCACCTCGGGCCAGACGGCCACGCTGACGGCAACCGTCAGCGGCGGCAACGGCACGCTCACCTACGCCTGGTTCGACGGCGCGCTCAACGACACCTCGACCCCCGTCGGCACCAACAGCCCGAACTTCACCACGCCCCCCATCACCGGCACGAAAAACTACTGGGTCAAAGTCTCCAACACCTGCGGCAACGTCACCGACGCCACCACCGTCTTCGTCCAGTCGAACACCTGCACGCCGCCGAGCATCATCGCGCAGCCCACTTCGCTGACGATCAGCTCGGGCGGTACGGCCACGCTCACCGTGAACGCCGCCGGTTCGCAGCTTCTCAACTACCAGTGGTACCAGGCCACGAGCAATACCGATACCTCCAAGCAGGTCGGTTCGAACAGCCCCTTCTTCACCACGCCGGCACTCACGCAGGCGGCCTCGTACTGGGTGATGGTCTCGAACCAGTGCGGAACGGCCCCCAGCAACGTGGCCACCATCTCGATCGCCGGAAGTTGCACCAAGCCGTCGTTCTCCATCCAGCCGTTGAGCAGCATCCCGGCCGTCGGTTCGCAGACATACCTCATCGCCTTCGCCACCGGCGCCACTTCCTACCAGTGGTACAAGGGCGACGCCGGCGATACCTCCACGCCGCTGGCAGGCAGCGGTCCGTCAAACAACCGCTGGATCAACCAGATCTACATCGACCTTCTCGGCCGGCCGGCCGACGCTGCCGCGCTGTCGGCCTACGGAGGTCTCGTCGGCGGCGGCACACCGCGCGCCACGGTCGCTCTCAGCGTCATGACGTCGACTGAATATCGCTCGCGTCTGCTGACGACCTTCTACGCGACATTCCTCCACCGCGTTCCCTCCGCCGCGGAGATCAGCTTCTGGCTCCCCGCGTTCACCGCCGGTCTGACCGACGAGCAGATCGAAGCGCAGATCACCGGCTCTCCCGAGTACTTCGCCCTGGCCGGCGCGACAAACGCCGCATGGATCAGCCGCATCTTCAACGACGTCCTTGGACGCGTGCCGTCGGCAGCGGAAACTGCCACCTTCTCGGCCCTCCTCGGCGGTTCGTCGCGGATGAGCGTCGGGCTGGGCATCCTCCAGTCGAACGAAGCCGCGACACGCCGCGTGCAGCAGTACTACACGGCTCTTCTTCGCCGCCCGGCCACGAGCACGGAGACCACGGCGTTCGTGACGGCGCTCCTCGGCGGCAGCACGGATGAACAGGTCCTGGCGCAGATCGTCGCCGCCGATGAGTACTTCAACTTCGGAACGATCCTCGTCACCGACCCGATCACGACCACGACACGCTACTGGGTGCGCGCCACCAACAGTTGCGGCTCCACGGACAGCAACGTGGCCATCCTCACGATCCCGCAATGCGAGACGACCATCATCACGCAGCCGGTGGATGCCGCGGTCAACGTCGGCTCTCCGGCCAGCTTTTCCGTGCTCGCCACCGCCCGCGGCGTCCTCGCGTATCAGTGGTATCGCGGCGCGTCGGGCGACCAGTCGAACCCGGTCCCGGGCGGAACCGGCCCGGTACTCACCGTCACCCCCACCAAGACCGGCATCGTTCAATACTGGGTCAAGGTATCGAACACCTGCAGCAGCATGAACAGCAACACGGTGACGCTCACCTCGCGTTGCGCGCCGCGCGTGCTCACCCTGAGCGCTCCTCCCACCGCCCCCTCCGCGTCCACCTACGTCGTCTCGTGGAACGGCGATGCCAACCTCGACGCCCGTTACGAGTTGCAGGAAGCGACGAAGGCCGACTTCAGCGATGCGCAGACATTGACGATCACCGGCGCAGTCACACACACCTTCACGCACACGGTGACCGCGGATGCGCGCTTCTACTACCGCGTGCACGCGGCTCCGGCGTGCGGCGGAGACTTCGGACCGTTCTCGCAGAGCACCAGCATCCTGGTCACGGCTCCCCTGCCGCCGACGAAGGTGAATTTCGACTTCGCCCAGATGCCGTGCACACCGCCCAATTGCACGATCACGCAGCAGATCTTCATCCCTGGCATCGCCACCAGCGGCAAGACCGCGCTCGCCGCCGGCGACACCTTCACCATCACCTCGGACAAGCCGTTCATGACCCTTTCGCCGTCGAGCGGACCGTTGCCCTCGGACGGGACGACGGTGACGGCGACGATCGACCTCTCGCAGCTCGACGTCGGCTCGACGCAGGCCAGCGTGACCATCACCCGCATTCCGGGAGCCGGCAAGACCGGCGTTCTCGGCAACCCGCCGCCGATCAACGTCCCGGTCTCCGTCAGCGTCGTCGCACCGGTCTCTCCGGGAGGAAAAGACCCGAACGGAGGCTTCAACGCTCTGCTCATTCCGGCCGTCGCGCACGCCGACGGCATCAGTTCCACCTTCGTCAGCGACGTCCGGATCACCAATACCGCCTCGCAGCCGATCAACTACCAACTGACCTATACGCCGAACGGCACCGACGGAACCGTGACCGGGAAGCAGACCACCATCACCGTCAACGCCGGCGACACGAAGGCGTTGAACGACATCGTCAAAGCCTGGTATGGAGCCGGTGTCCTGGGCGAGGCACCGCAGGGATCGCTGGAGATCCGGCCGCTCAACTATGCCGGTAAAGACCCGGTGAACATTACCCTGGCCACGGTCGCCGCCAGCCGGACGTACAGCGTCGCCGCGAGCGGCACCTTCGGGCAGTACATCCCGGCACTGCCGCTCGTAAACTTCCTGGCCAAGAGCGACGCATCGAAGATCTCGCTCCAGCAGGTCTCGCAGAGCAGCGCCGCGGGAGCGTTCCGCACGAACCTCGGCTTCATCGAAGGCTCCGGCCAAGCGGTCGACTTCGTGGCCACACTGATCGATGACAGTGGCAACAAGGTTGCCGAGCGCGCCTACAGCCTCAAACCGTATGAGTCGCAGCAGATCAAACTCGACCAGTTCTTCGGCCTGACGAATCCGTTCGCGGACGGCCGCGTCGAAGTGCGTGTGACCAGCGACACTGGCCACGTCAGCGCCTACGCCTCGGTGCTCGACAACACGACCACCGATCCGCTGCTGGTCTTCCCGGTCGATCCGTCGAAGATCGCCGCGCAGCGCTACGTGGTTCCGGGCGTGGCCGAGTTCACCAGTACATTCTCGAACTTCCACACCGACATGCGCGTCTACAACGGCGGATCGTCGCCGGTCGACGTGACGCTCACCTTCAACAGCAGCACGGCGGGAGTGCCCTCGGTGTCGAAAGTCCAGACCATCGCCGCCGGCGCTACGTTTGCGGCCAACAATGTACTGCCGACGCTCTTCAACACCACCGGCGGCGGCTCGATCGTGGCCACGACCACGAACGATGCGCAGCTCGTGCTCACCGCGCGCACCTTCAGCCGCGACGCTGCCAGCGGCGGAACCTTCGGACAGTTCATCCCTGGCGTCACCACCGCCGACGCCGTCGGCAACGGCGACCGCACGCTGCAGATCGTGCAGCTCGAGGAGTCGCCCGCGTTCCGCACGAACCTCGGACTCGTCGAGGTGACCGGCAATCCCGCCACCGTCGAACTGCAGGCCTACAGCCCCGACTCGAAAGTGGCCACGAAAACGACTGTTCCGCTGGCCGCGGGCCAATACCTGCAGTTGAACCAGATCTTCAAGTCGCTCGGCTTCAGCAGCGTCTACAACGGCAGGATCTCAGCCACAGTCACCGGCGGCACGGGCCGCGTGGCTGCCTACGGCTCCGTCATCGACAACCGCACCACCGACCCGACCTACGTTCCGTCGCAGTAGCGGCGGAACGTAGGTCGGGGGGTGTGGTTTTGTGCCCTTTTCGCTCCGAGGCACGAAAGCGCTACACTTATCTCCATCATGCACTTCGCTGGAATCGCCATGTTTGTCCTCGCCAGTTCGTTCATGACGCCGCGGGTGCTGCCGGCGCCGCCCACCGCGCTGCCGCCGGTGGTCGCACCTGGACCCTCGCCTGACGGCGTGGGGCATACGGCAATCCCGGAAGGGCCGCCGGTGGTCTCACCCGACCCTGCGCCGCCGCATCCGCTCAGGCCTCGCGTCGTACTGGAGGCACCGGGAGCAGGCTTGGCGCGCATCCTGGCGGCACTGGCCAACGGCGCACTGCGGGATCACGGCCGCTGACCAGCGTTCGGTAGACACCGCGCCGCGCCGGAGCTATTTCCCGACCGCGCGCATTCGTGTTGCCGGCTGCACCTCCGTGGAGGGAGACGAAAGGCCAGCGGCATTCCATGCGCGCAGGCGCAGAGCCGTCCCGATCATGCCGGCGTAGGAAACGTGAGCTGACGAGGCGCTGCCGGCTGCCACACCGATGACGCGCTCACTGCCGTCCGGCTGGCGCAACTCGATCGAAAAACCGAGGACGTGATCCTGCGGCGCCCAGGTGAGGGTAACGCCGCCGTCGCGATCGGCGATTGCGCCGCCGATGAAGGGAGCCGCCGGCACTTGCGGAGAGAGCAACGCCTCCTGGAAATCGGCGATGAACGCGAACCCGGCGCGCGGCACCGCGTCATAGGCGTCGCGTTGGGTCAGGAAAGCCAGCGGCGGTCCGTTCGCCGGGGTCGTGGTCTGCTCGGCCGGAAACGATCTTGAGAACACAACACCCGACGAATGTTCGTCGGGATCGCGCGGTACCGTGAGAGTGCTCCCCACGGTCCCTTGAGCGGAGATGCTGATGAGTTGCAACGGCCCGTCGGGCGAGGAAAGTGCCACGACGAACTCGCTCCCGTTCCACATCACGTCCAGAGCGGACTTATAGCCGTCGGCAATCGCAATCGGCGTCGGATCGTTCCCGTCGTTGAGCAGCACGCCGGCGACTTTTGAATTCTGCTGATAGACGACGAGATGTCGCGATCCATTCGTGGCCACGGCCATCGAGCTCGTTGCAGCATCCTCAGGCGTGAGGAACGTGGCACCGACGATGTTGTTGCCATGGGCGCTGAGCCGCGATGTGAGGACCGAAATTGACTCTCCGCAGTATGGCTGCACAGCAGTAGCACACCAGTGCGCATGACGCGTTAGGGCTAAAACGAATTTCTGGCCATCGAAGGCCAACGCCGGGCTCTCGTAAGAAACATTTGGGGTATCAAAGGTCCCAGTACCCGACGGTGCCTGGCCAATGAGGGTGGTGGCTCCAGCGATTCCATCGCGCGAGACCGTAGCGCTGTT
>DATLWH010000045.1:0-4804 GCA_035576505.1 Thermoanaerobaculia bacterium
CGTCGCACGCGACACGATCGGCGGCACGATCGCTCGAATCGGCCTGCAAACGCAGATGGGGCCTGTGTCGCTCTCCCTCTCGCGTGCGCAGCTCCAGGCGTTCACGAGCGAGATCTACCGCGACGACTTCGGCCCGATCGCCGCGCGCACGACCCTTCACGCGGGCGGCGCATTCGGACGGCGCTACGTCATCCCCCTACGCCTCGACCTCGCCATCGACAACCTCGCGAATGGCGGCCGCATCGTGCGGCTCGGCAGCTCGATCTCCACCGCGTTCGGCCGGCTGTGGGTCACGAACACGACTGATGCGACGCTGTTCCGCAACGTGCCGCAAAGCGGCGGCGCCGACTCCGCCACCGGAACGCTGCGCTTCAGCCGCTTCGCCGCCGACCTCTCGCTGCGCGGGGAAGTGGGATACGAGGTCCGTCCGCTCCGCGAGCTGACGACCGCGACGATCGCCGCCGAATGGCGGCACTTCCGCAACGCCGACCTCGGCGCCACGATCGAGCGCAACCTCGCCACACACGTCTCGCGATCCCTGGTCAGCGTCCGCCACGATACCGGCCGCTATGCCGTCGCGCTCACACTCGAAGTGCCGTCCGGCAGTTCTCCGATCGCTCGGGTCGAGATCTCGACGAGTCTCCTGCACAACCCGCTCGCACACCGCTTCGCCGTCGACAGCCGGCCCTCCGCTGCCGGCGGTGCCGTAGCCGCCCTCGTCTTCCTCGACCGCAACGCCAACGGTGTGCGCGACGAAGGCGAACCTCCGATCGCCGGAGCCGGCTTCTTCGTCAACCGCGGCTCGTCGCCCATCGTCACGGACGCCGGCGGCCACGCCTTCCTGACCCGCCTTCCCGCCGACAGTCAGAACGAGGTCATGCTCAACGCGTCGACGCTCGAAGACCCGGACTGGGCTCCGGAAGCTCCCGGAGCGGCATTCGTGGCGCGCGCCGGGAAGGCGCTCGTCATCGACTTCCCGGTCGTCGTCACCGGAGAGATCACGGGAACGGTATCGCGCAACGGACGTCCCGCCGGGTTGCTCCCCATGGAGCTCATCCGCGCCGACGGCACCGTCGCCAAAAGGACCCGTACCTCGGGGTATGACGGCTTTTACGATTTCACCGGCGTCAGACCGGGGACGTACAGCGTGCGCGTCGCCAGCGGAGGTAGCCACTCGCGCACGGTAACCATCTCCGCCGAGCACACGTCCGAGAACGCCGACTTCGCCCTCACAGGAGAGAAGCCATGACCGTTGCCCTTCAGCAATTGTGGCATTATGACGGCGGGACCCCTCCAATGAATCCGCGGCAGCTTTTCGAGGCAAACCTCGATCTCATCGAGCGCGCCATCGCTCAGGTGTGCCGGCAGGTTCGCCTGCACGGCGCCGACGCGGAGGACTTCGCCTCGTGCGCGCGGCTGGCGCTGCTCGCCAACGATTGCGCGATCCTCGGTAAGTACGAAGGCCGCTCGTCACTATCGAGCTACGTGGCGATCGTCGTCCGCCGGCTGTTCCTCGACCAGAAGCGGACAGAAGGGCGCTGGTATGCCTCGGCGGAGGCGACGCGCCGCGGAGAAGCCGCCGTCATGCTGGAGCGACTCGTGAACCACGACCGGCGCTCGCTCGCCGAGGCCTTGGAGATCACGAAGGCCAAACATCCCGAGACCGACCTCCGCCAGCTCGAAGCCACCGCCGCGGCGCTGCCCGATCGCCCGCCCAGGCCGCACCTCGTTCCCGTCATCGAAGGCGACGAAGACCGGTTCGCGAGCCCCGCCGCTGCCGACGATCGCGTGCTGGCCGCGGAGCTCGACCGGAGCTCAGAGCGTGCCTGCCGCGTCGTTCAGGACGCGCTTGCGGGGATGACGCCGCAGGATCGCGTCACTCTTCGGCTGCGATTCGGTAAAGAGATGGCGGTCTCCGACATCGCCCGCGCACTGGGCGTCCCGCAGCGCCCTCTCTACCGCCACATCGAGGCGTTGCTCGCACAGCTCCGGGCGGCGCTCCAGCACGCCGGAATCGACGCGGCGGCAGCGGCTGAGCTGGTGGCCATGGCCGGCGACCGTCTCGACTTCGGGATGATATCCGGGAAAACGGCCGAATGGCAGCCGTCCGACCAATCGGAGAAGCAATGATCAGCCAGTCCCAGCACCTCGATCCCGAGACCCTGGCGGCATTCGCCGAAGGACGGCTGGCTGGCAAAACGCGCGACGCCGTCATCGCTCACCTCGACGGTTGCGAAGAGTGCCTGAATGACGTTGCGCTGGTGATGCCCTCGGCCGTCGCGGAGTCGGAAAAGCGCCGGTTCAGCCGGCCGGTCTGGCTCGTCGCGCTGGCCGCGGCCGTCGTTCTGACTGTCGCGCTCCCGGCTGTGAGAAACGCCCTCCGTCGAGGCTCTCCAATCGACGAGCTCGTGACGCTTGCACCGAGATCCGCCCGCATCGTCGAGCCAAGGCTTACGGGCGGCTTCGCCTGGGCCGGATATCACGGACCGATGCGCGCCGCCGAGGGCGCAGCGAATACCGAGCAGATGAAGCTTGGAGGCGCTGCCGGAGCGCTGATCGAGCGGGCGGAACACGATCCCGCCCCCAATGCACAGCACGCGGCCGGCGTCGCCCTGGTGCTCGTGGAGAAACCTGAGGAAGCGATCGCACGGCTCGAAACCGCCGCGCACGCGTCGCACGACGCAACGATATGGAGCGATCTTGCCGCGGCCCGCTATGCGGCGGCGGTACAGCTGCGGCGCCCGTCGCTTTATCCCGAGGCGCTTGCCGCGTCCGACAATGCTCTGCGCATCGACGCCAGGCTCCCTGAGGCGCTTTTCAACCGCGCGCTCATCCTGGAAAACATGGGCCTGACCTCAGAGTCACGGCGCGCCTGGCAGCGCTATCTCGAGGTCGATCCCCGCTCACCCTGGGCCAATGAAGCGCGAGCGCACCTCGCGGAGCCACCGGCGACGACAGGGACGTCGCGTTTCGAACGTGACCAGCCACAACTCGAGCACACGTCCACTGGGAGAGATGCCACGGACACTCGCACTCGCTGACCCTACATCCTTATATCGATACCCGGCCGAAGCCCTTCTCCTGCGACTTGTCGTCCATGACGCCGACCGAGATCTGCGATCGGCCGGGCTCGAGCACGACGTTCACGCGGAACGTCAGCGCCTTGTCGCCGGCGTGCCTGACCGCTTCAGCCGGCCAGCGGATCTCCTTGGTCTGCCGGTTCACGCCGGACGAGTTTCCAACCGGGTCACCGGTGGAGATGAAGACAGTGAATTCACCACTGACACTGTCGCCTTCCGGAACGAGCTTCAGCTTGCGAATCGGGATCATCACATCGACGGTGACGAGGCGCTTCTCGCCTTCGAACACCGGCGGCGCTGCATTCAGCGAGATGCCGAGCTCGTTGTCGGTCGGCTTGAACATCTGATTGGCGATGACGCGGCTCTCCATTTCATCCGCCGGCGTTCCCACTCCGGCGCTGCCGCGGGTGACGCGCGCGCTGTAGCCTTTGCTCACCTTCACGGCTAGGGCCTGCCGTCCCGAAATCGGCGCGGTCGGATGGACACCGACGGTGTAGAACGAATCGAGGTCGGCCGCGATGCGGTCCAACGCATCCGGCGCCGAGCGTCCGACGAAGGCCACGCCCCCCGTCTCCTCGGCAAGCAGACGGTAGCCCGCGAAGCGGGTGGACGCATTGGTGAACGCGGCAAGGCGGTCCCCGGCCTGCTGCATGTCGATCCGGCTACCAGCATCTTCCGAGATGTCGGAGCTGATGGCATAGAACACCACGCCACGGCGCCACGCGCGCATCCCGAAAGAATTGAACAGCGGCGTCAGGTCGTACGACGACGACTCGCCCATCGGAGAGCTGCCCTGCGCACCCGACTGCAGGTTCGCACCGAGCACCCCGCTCTGCGCATTCACGCGGATCGATTCCACATACTGGAACACGCCCGCCCCCGGTGTCTGCGGCAGACCGCCGCCGGCGACGATCAGCACGTTTCGCGTCCTCGGAGTGAAAAGGCTCACAGCCGAGGAGATCAAGCTCAGCGTCTGCTCTGCGTCGCGATAGCCGTCTGCCGCATAGGCACGGGCGGCATCGACGAGGGCATCGAAGGTATAGAACGTGCGGCCCGACTTGCCGGCCTGCTGGATGTCGGTGGCGATCTCGCGGATCCTCTTCTCGGCCTCCGCCTGATGGTTCGCCAGCGGCGTTGACGATTCGCCGGACATCTGTTCGAGAGCGGCATCGAGCTCCGTCAGGTTCGCCGTCCAACCGGTCATCGTCCGCAGTACTTGGCCGCCTTCGAGAATCGCGGCCAGGTCGCCCGGCCGCAATACATGCTTGAGGAATCCATGCAGGGCCTCAGCGGCCTGGTGACGGGCGCCCGCGGAGAGCGTCGTGCCATCGAAGAGAACGACAATGCGTCGCATCTCTCCCGCGGAAGTACCGGCCGCTCCCCGCTCGGCGAACTTCTGGATCTCGACCGGGGTACCGCCGATCGCCAGTTGAAAATCGCCCTGCGTCAGCGACGGGATGTGATTCCCCCGCGAATCGGTGACTACCAGAGACAGCATCGCCAGCGGCACCGGTTTCGGCGGAGGAGCGGCCTCCTGCGCAAACATGATCGGAACGCTGGAAAGAACGGCAACGACGCATGCGGCCAAACGTTTCATGAGTGCCCCCCGGAGTCGGGAATCGGCGATCGGGAGTCGGAGAGGGGGTAGTGATGATGCGTGGCCACTCCGATGCTCGAGACCCGGTTAGCGACTCCCGAGCAGGATACGCCTCTTGGGTGGGACG
>DATLWH010000046.1:0-15290 GCA_035576505.1 Thermoanaerobaculia bacterium
TCGGTCTGACCTTTGACGATCCACCCGAGATCCCCGCCGCTCTCGGCGGAGCCGTCTTCAGAGAACTTCTTCGCAGCCTCGGAGAAGTGCACTACGCGGAAGTGCTGCTGCGTCGCGGCGTCGGTCGTTCCCTGCGCGCTCAAGGCGTCAGCCGCACGGAGTTCGCTGGCGACCTTCTCGATGCGCTCGAGAGCTTGTGCTTTCGTCTTCATCGCCGGGCCGCTGTCGATGGGAGCGATGACGATGTGGCGCACGTGGACCTTCTCCGGTGTGGCGAAATCGTCGGGATGCGCTTCGTAGTACGCCCTGGTGTCGCCCTCCGTCACGATTGGTATCGCCACTACGTCACGCACGTAGCGGTCGAACAGCGTCGACTCGCGCGCCGACTCCAGGGCAGCGATCACGTCGGGCCTCTTGTCGAAGCCGGCCTTGATCGCCTCCTGAATGAGGAGACGCTTGCGGATGTAGTTCTCGAGGAACGCCCCCTTGCCGCCGTTGTCGTCGTACTGCTTGCGCATCTGGGCGTTGAGGTTGGCGTACATCCGGTTGAGCCTCTCGACCGAGATCGTTTCGCCGTTGACCACGGCCACCGCCTTTTGCGCGTCCGTGGCAGTCGCGGCGGACGGTGCGGCCGTGGACGCCTGCTGCGCCGCAACCGGCGGCTGTGGTGCGGGTGTGCCCTGCTGCGCGAACGCGGGAAACGCGAGCGCCAGGATCGGGATGAGTATTCGCTTGATCAAATGAAAGTCCTCCATACCTGTATCAGACGACTCGCTGACCAACAGGGTTACCGGAGGGGGCCATTCCGGATTCCACAGGGAGTAGAAATCAGCACATTGCGGATGGTGAGGAAATCTACCGAAGTGCTGGTTGCGTAGCAGCTTGCGTATCATCAAAGA
This sequence comes from Thermoanaerobaculia bacterium, assembly GCA_035576505.1. Classification (GTDB taxonomy): domain Bacteria; phylum Acidobacteriota; class Thermoanaerobaculia; order Gp7-AA8; family Gp7-AA8; genus JADGNZ01. The sequence continues at coordinate 900 of DATLWH010000046.1, forward strand.
CTGCGGATGCGTTTGATCGCCGATTCCTCCACAATCGTCCCACCTCAACCCAATGTCCGTAGCGCAACTTGACGTCGCACTCGATCGGCCTATGCCGCAGTCTCCGGATGCGGAGCGCGCGGTGCTCGGATCGATCCTGATCAACAACCACGCGTTCTATCGCGTCGTCGGCACGATCAGCACGGAAGACTTTTTCCGCGACGCGCACCGGACGATCTTCGCCACGATGCGCCGGCTCGCGGAGCAGAGCCGCGAGATCGATCCTTTGACGCTGCGCGAGGAACTGGCCAAGAACGCGCAGCTCGAGCAGGTCGGTGGGTCGGCGTATGTCGCCTCGCTCGTGGATGGAATCCCGGACATCGCCAACGTGGAGCGCTACGCCCACATCGTCAAAGAAAAGTCGACCCTGCGCCGGTTGATCGTGATGGGCAACTCGGTGATGCGCGCCGCGCTCGACGCGCCGGGTGAGCCGGCGGACGTGCTCAACATCGCGGAGAAGTCGATCTACGAGATTGCCGAGGGGTCCATCGAGAAGGGATTCGTGGCGCTCGACCGCATCACGCGGTCCAACATGACGGCGATCGAGCAACTGCAGCACGCCGGAAAGCTCATCACAGGCATCCCCACGGGCTACGACCGCTTCAACGAGTTCACCTCGGGGTTCCAGGCCCAGGACCTCATCATCATCGCGGCGCGGCCTTCGATGGGGAAGACCTCGTTCATGATGAACATCGCCGAATCGATCGCCATCCCCGATCGTTCGGGCGAGCCGCGGCCGCCGGCCCAGCGCCTCTACTCGGTCGGTGTCTTCTCGCTCGAAATGTCCAAAGAGCAGATCGGCCTGCGCATCCTCTCTTCGGAGTCCGGTGTCTCGAATCACCTCATCCGCGCCGGGATGCTCAGCGAACGCAATTGGCGCGATCTCGCCGATGCCTCGGCGCGCCTGGCGAAGGCCAAGATCTTCGTCGACGACACGCCCGGTATCGACATCATGGAGATGCGCGCCAAAGCGCGGCGACTGAAGATGGAGGCGGGCCTGGACATGATCATGGTCGACTACCTCCAGCTCATGGCCGTCAAGGGAAAGACCGAGTCGCGCAACCAGGAAATCTCGCAGATCTCGCGCGGCCTCAAAGCGATCGCCAAGGAGCTGAACCTTCCGCTCGTCTCGCTCTCGCAGCTCTCCCGCCGCCCCGAGCAGCGTACCGGCGATCACCGGCCGCAGCTGTCCGATCTCCGCGAATCGGGATCGATCGAACAGGACGCCGACGTTGTCTGCTTCATCTATCGTGACGAGGTGTACAACAAAGATACCGAGGAGAAGGGCATCGCCGAAATCATCATCGGAAAGCAGCGCAACGGCCCGATCGGCGACTTCAAGCTCGTCTTCCGAAACGACATCACGAAGTTCTTCAACTACGAGCCGACCCCCGACTACTCGCCGCAGTAGTACGATCAGCGGCATGAGACGCGCTCTCGTCGTCGCCGCGCTCCTGTCCACCCTCGCGTTTCACGCCCGCGCCAGCGTGCTGCGCCTCACCGTCAACGACATGATCCATCCGATCAGCGACGAGTTCATCGGCCGCGCCATCGATCAGGCCCAGAGCGAGAATGACGAAGCGGTCATCATCGTCCTCAGCACGCCGGGCGGGCTGCTCGACTCCACCCGCTCCATCGTCGAGAAGATCATGACCTCCCGCGTACCCGTCATCGTGTACGTGGCCCCGGCGGGGAGCCGCGCCGCTTCCGCAGGCTTCTTCATCCTCGAATCGGCCGATGTTGCCGCGATGGCTCCCGGAACGAATACCGGCGCGGCACACCCAGTGCTCCTCGGCGAAAAAATGGACGAGGTCATGAAGTTGAAGATGGAGAACGATGCCGCCGCCTTCATGCGCACGATCGCCGCAAAGCGCGGGCGCAACGTGGCCGTGGCCGAGAGCGCGGTGCGGGAATCAAAGTCGTTTACCGAACAGGAAGCGCTGTCGCAGAAACTGATCGACGTCATCGCCCCGAGCGAGCAGGCGCTGCTCAAGTCACTCGATGGCCGCACGTTCAAGCGCTACGACGGCACGAACGTCACGCTGCACGTTGGCAACGCGCATATCAACACGATCGTGATGTCGCTGCGGCAGCGGCTCATGTCCTCGCTGATGGATCCGAACATTGCCTTCCTGCTCCTGGCCCTCGGCGGCCTGGCGATCTTTGCCGAGTTCAATCATCCAGGCGCCGTCGTTCCGGGCGTCGTCGGTGTGATCGCCATCGTCCTGGCGCTCTTTGCCTTGAATTTGCTGCCGACCCGCTTTGCGTCGCTGGCGTTGTTGATCGTGGCCTTCGCGCTGTTCGCGCTGGAAGCAAAGTTCGCGACGCACGGCGTGCTCGGCATCGGAGGAATCATCTGCATGGTGATCGGTGCGCTCTTTCTTGTCGATGGACCGATCCCGCAGATGCGCGTGAACATCGTGACCGCCATCGCCGTCAGTGTGCCGATCGGCGTGATCGCGATCTTTTTGATGACGCTGGTCCTGCGAGCCCGGCACGGACGCGTGGCCACCGGCAGCGAGGGGATGATCGGCGAGATCGGCATTGCCAGGACAGCGGTAGATCCCGACGGCAAAGTCTTCGTTCACGGCGAGTTGTGGAACGCCATGTCGACGGTTGCCATCGCCGAGGGGGCTCGTGTTCGCGTGGCAAAAGTGAATGGCCTGCAGCTGACGGTCGAACCGGCTGAGTAGGCTGTCGCGAGGTTGCGCAGTCTCGAGGTCTCGCAGCGCTTCGCTACTTTACCTCGATTGCAGAGGAAGTCATGCACCGTGAGGACGTCGATGCGCGAGTTGTCCGTGCTGATCTCGATCATCCGGAGCTCCTATCGATCCCCACCTCGAGACCGCGAGACCCCGCCGCGACCGCGAGACCGCACGCCAAGTACTACAATCAGGTCGTCTGCGCGGAGGTCCCCATGAGTCTTGGTCTTCTTGTCGTCATCATCATTTTCGGTCTTTACCTGATCAGCTCCATCAAGATCCTCCCCGAGTACGAGCGAGGCGTGATCTTTCGCCTCGGGCGTCTGCTGCCGGAGGCAAAGGGACCGGGCCTCTTCCTCGTCTTCGCGCCGATCGACCGTATCGTGCGCGTCTCGCTCAGGCAGGAAGCCTTCGAGGTGCCGCCGCAGGACATCATCACGCGCGACAACGTTACGCTGAAGGTAAACGCGGTTGTTTTCCTCCGTGTGATCGAACCGCGCCGCGCCGTGGTGGAAGTCTTTGACTACCGCTACCAGACCTCGCAGTTCGCGCAGACGACGCTTCGGTCGGTGCTTGGCGAGGTTGAGCTCGACGAGCTGCTCGCCCACCGTGACGCCCTCAACGCGCGCATCCAGTCGATTCTCGACCAGCACACCGAGCCGTGGGGCGTGAAGGTGACGAATGTCGAAGTGAAACAGGTCGACCTGCCGGAGTCGATGTTGCGGGCCATGGCCAAGCAGGCCGAGGCCGAGCGCGAGAAACGGGCGAAGCTCATCCACGCCGAGGGCGAGTTTGCGGCGTCGCAGAGACTGGCCGACGCGGCGCACGTGCTGGCAACGCAGCCGACAGCGCTGCAGCTTCGCTATCTCCAGACGCTTACCGAGATCGGGGTCGAGAAGAACACGACCATCGTCTTCCCTCTGCCGATCGACATCATTTCGGGTCTGGCCAAGGTGCTGAATCGCGAATGACCGATGTCGTGATGCTCGAGGCCGTGCTCTTTCAATTGCGCGTGGCCGCGGCAGAAGTCGAACCCGGTTCCGCGCCGCAGCTCGGCCTTTGTGTGAACGTCCTGGCCAACGCGGTCGCTGCCGGCCGCGAAGGCGTGAACGCGTCGGTCGTGAATGACATCGAGTTCGCCATCAACGATCTGAGCGCGGCGATCGACGAGCTGCCGCAAGCGGATGCTGACCGCCTGGCGCCGCTCATGGAAGCGTTTCGGGAGGACCTGGCAGGGCTGAAGGCAGCGACAGCGCTCGATCCGGACCTGATCGGGTGGATCCGGGGATTTCAGTCGAAGCTGCGCGAGAGGATGAAGGCGATCGAGCGCCAGACCTACGTCGAGGGCGGTTCGGTCCCGCTTCCCCATCCCCCTGAGACTTTGCGGGAAGAGGCCGTCCCCCTGGCCAGCCAGCTCGCCGCAGCCGGCTTCCACACTCAGGCCCTCGATACGCTGATCGCCGACCCGGAGTCTCTCCGTTTCCACTCGATCCGCGAGCTGCTCGACGAGCTGGACGTCATCGCCGGCTAGGAAACGGCTAGGGAGGGGGCAAACCGTCCTTCGCGCAACAGTGGGCGGAGCGTTGGGCAACCAACTCTGCCGGCACTCCGAAGGTGCGTTAACGTGCTCCGAGGTGCGTTAACGTGGTCGGAAGTGCGTTAACGTGGTCAGAAGTGCGTTAACGTGGTCGGAAGTGCGTTAACGTGGTCGGAAGTGCGTTAACGTGGTCAGAAGTGCGTTAACGTGGTCAGAAGTGCGTTAACGTGCCCGGAAGGTGCGTTAACGTGCCCGGAAGGTGCGTTAACGTGCTCGGAAGGTGCGTTAACGTGCCCGGGAGGTGCGTTAACGTGCTCGGAAGGTGCGTTAACGTGCCCGGAAGGTGCGTTAACGTGCCCGGAAGGTGCGTTAACGCACTCCGAAGGTGCGTTAACGTGGTTGGAAGTGCGTTAACGTGGTCAGAAGTGCGTTAACGTGGTCGAAAGTGCGTTAACGCACCGGAATTGGTGGATTGTAGGAGCCCGTCACCGAGAGAACGCCAATCCTTGATTTGCAAAAGGGCGTCCGCGGGCCTGAAAGGGCAACCCTTCATGGAACGGAACCCACCACGAACGTCAGCGAGCTATCCGAGAAGGAACACGACCTCTCTGCCGCGCAGACGTTCTGGGCCCCTGCCGGCCTCAAGTTTATTGCCGAAAAACCTGAGTCCGGTGTACCGTTCACCAAATCGTCACGGTCCCCCAGAAAGAATAAGGAGAAGAGATGAACGCTCTGTTCGCACTCGCGTTGTTACAGGACAACACGTCAACGTCCACAGGAGTTTCACCCGCAGGCGCCGCCATGGGCGCCGGCATGATGATCGTGTGGCTCGCGGTCGTGCTCATCATGGTGATTTCCATGTGGAAGATCTTCACCAAAGCCGGCAAACCCGGCTGGGCGGCGATCATTCCGATCTACAACCTGATCGTCATGCTTGAAATCGCCTGCAAGCCGATCTGGTGGTTCATCCTGATGCTCATCCCCATCGTCAATATCATCATCATCATCATCCTGCTGGTAGAGATCGCAAAGCGTTTCGGCAAGGGTGTCGGCTTCGCCATCGGCATGCTGATCCTGCCGTTCATCTTCTATCCGATGCTTGCCTTCGGCGACTCCAAATACACGCCTTGCTAACCTAAACCTAAGTCACGACCCGGGGGCCGTCGTTCGCGGCGGCCCTCACTCGCGAAACAGCGCCACGATTCTCTCGAGGCCGCGCTGATCCTCTTCGTCGAACGCATCGAGCACATCCGCGTCGACGTCAAGTACCGCGATCAGTTCGCCGTCGGGAGCGAAGACCGGGACGACGATCTCGGACTTTGAATTCGGATCGCAGGCGATGTGGCCGGGGAACTGATTCACATCCGGCACGATCAGGGTCTGACGCTTCTCCGCCGCGGTGCCGCAGACGCCCCGTCCGAAGTCGATCTGCAGGCAGCCGACCGTGCCGATATACGGGCCGACGACGAGGCGGTCGCCGCAGACGCGGTAGAAACCAGTCCAGTAGAAGTGGGTGAAGCGATGGGCGAGGATCGAATTGATCGTCGCCATCAGGGCGATGTCATCGAGCGTCGCCCCTCCTTCGTCGCGCCAGACGGCGACGATCGACTGGAAGCACTCTTCGTACGCGGCGGCCTTCATGAGTGTGCGGCCCGATGGTAGACCGCTTCGTATTCGCGCGCCGACCGCTCCCACGAAAAGTCGGCGGCCATGCCGTTGGCCTGCAGGCGCCGCCAGCTCTTCGACTCGCGATAGTTGAGCAGGGCCAGCCAGGTTGCCGTGTAGAAGTCGGCGCTGCTGGTCGAGTGGAAGCCGAAGCCGTTCGCGGCCTCGAGGTTCGTTCCGTCGAACGGGATCACGGTGTCGGCCAGCCCGCCGGTAAGCCGCACCACGGGCACTGTGCCGTAGCGGAGCGCGTACATCTGGTTGAGACCGCACGGTTCGTAGATCGAAGGCATGAGCAGTATGTCTGCCGCGGCGTAGATCCGGTGGGCAAGCGCGTTATCGAAGCCAATCATCGTCCGGCACGATTCGGGATGCTGCGCCGCGATCTGGAGAAGGGCATTCTCGTAGCGCGGCTCACCCGAGCCTAGAATGATCGCATGCACGCCGGCGGCGAGCATGTGAGGCAGCGCGGCGATGAGCAGATCGATCCCTTTCTGATCGACGAGGCGGGAAATGAACCCGAGCAGCGGCGTCCTGGCCTTGTGTTTGAGATTCACCTCCCGCAGCAGGGCGCGTTTCGAAAGACTCTTGCCGGCCAGGTGACTTGCTGAAAACTGCGATCGGATGTGGGAATCGGCCGCCGGATCCCACTCATCGACGTCGATGCCGTTGAGGATGCCCTGCAACTTGAACGAGAGGCTGCGCAGGATTCCGTCGAGACCGGCGCCATGTTCGCCCCCCTGAATCTCCCGCGCGTACGTCGGTGAGACGGTGGTCACCTGATCGGCCAGGATGATCGCGCCTTTCATCAGGTTGATGTCGCCGAAATGCTCGACCGCGTCCGGCGCCCAGTAGCGGCTGTGGAGTCCGAGCGTGGCGAAGTGGCTGGAAGCACCGATGCCCTGGTAGTTGAGATTGTGAATCGTGTACACCGAGCGCGCCTTGCGGAACTGATGGCTGCCGCGAAGGCCGGAGTGAAGGTAGATCGGCAGGAGCGCCGTGTGCCAGTCGTGCGCGTGGACGATGTCGGGAACGATGTCGAGCAACTCGCAGCCGCGCACGATGGCCCGGCTGAAGAACGTGAATCGCTCCATGCCGTCGTCGTAACCGTCGAAGCGCGGCGAGTAGATGTGCGGGCGATGGAAGTAGTAGTCGTTTCCGACGAGGATGAGCGGAATGTCCGTCCCCGGGAGCGTCGTCCTCAGGTAATTCGCCTCTGCCGCCCAGTTCGCCCACCGTACATGGGTCGTCGGCAGCACGTCATCCGGCACGATGTCGTTGTTTGCGAACCACTCCCGCGCCTGCCGGTGGTACGGCATGAAGATCGTCACGTCGTGCCCGAGCTCCGCCAACGCTTTCGGCAGCGAGCCGCAGACATCTCCAAGCCCTCCCGTCTTGGCGATGGGCGAAACCTCGGCTGTGGCGAAGACGATATTCATTACGAGATCACGATCGCCGCGTAGCCGACGACATGCGTGTAGTCGCCGTTGATGTCGCCGCTCGTGGCGTGCTTGATCAGCCTTGTGTGTTTCGCGCCGAGCTCCTTCGCGGCGATCAGCATCGTCGTCGTCGGGATGAACCCGCACATGGAGATGTCGAGCTCGTCGACGACCCGCCACAGCTCTTGCGGATCGAGTTTCAGCACTTCGTCGATGGCCCGTTGATCCTTCCGCAGCGTCGTCTTCTGGTCTTCGTAGTGATTGAGGTCGGAGCTGGCCAGGATCCCCACCGGCTCTCCGGCGGCCTCCACGACCACGGCGATGGCATGGCCGATCTCTTCGCAATAGTCATAGCGGTTCGCGCCGAGGCAGATCGGGACAAAAGTGAAATCGCCGATGAGTTGCTGCAGGAAGGGGAGCTGCACCTCGAGCGAATGCTCGCGTGCATGGGCACGCGCGTCTTCCGCGAGCAGCTTGGAATGTTGCATGAGCGCGTCGGCGAGCGGCGTGTCGACGGCTACGCTGCCGAGCGGCGTGCGCCAGTCGCCATCCCGATTGATCGCGGCGAAATGCCCGAAACCGGTGTGATTCGGGCAAAGGATGATGAAACGGCGCGGCAGGGCGGCCGCGGTGTAGAACGCGGCAGCCACGTGGCCGCTGTACATCAGTCCGGCGTGCGGGACGACGGCGCCGATGAACCGTTCTGTTGCCTCCGCCTCCGGATTCTCAGCGAGACAGGCCGCTACCTGCGCGGTAAGACGCTCGGGCGTTCCCTCGTAGAATGTGCCGGCGACGGCTGGCGCACGTGTGGCCACGACGGTAACGGTATCGCATTCATGATCGCCGCAGGCCGGGTCGTTGCCTTTATAGTTGACTCATGACCGAAATCCGCCGCGAGGGCGAACGGCGCGCCAGGCTCAAGTCCACCCTGACGTTGGCGCGGGAAACCGTCTGGTCGTGGCTGACCGATCCGGCGGTTCTTCTCTACCGGCGCGAAGCGAAAGGGAGGGACCGGGCGCGCGTCACGACCGTCGAATTCTTCCTCTTCGTCCGTGAGGTGGTCCGCGAGTTCTACGACATCGAAGGAACCTCGCGGGCGGCGTCGCTCGCCTACAGCACGCTGCTGTCGCTCATCCCTCTTCTGGTCGCGTTCACGCAGCCGCTGCAGCACTATTTCAGTACGCTCTTCCCGAACTCGCAGTCGCAGATCGACAATGTCCTCAACAACATCATTCCCTACCAGTCGCCGGTAATCTCCTACCACATCGCCAAGTTTGCGGAGACCGCGCAGGCGGCGTCCGCGTTCGGCGTGATCATCTTCTTCATCATCGCCTTCCGGCTTTTCCTCGCGGTAGAGAGCACGGTGAATCAGATCTGGAAGGTGCGAAGCGTTCGCGGCTACCGGCAGAAGATCATCGCCTTCACCATGCTCTTCTTCTGGGGCCCGGTACTCATGGGCATCTCCTTCACCACCACCAGCACGCTGCAAAAGAACCGCTATCTCCAGGTGCTGTTCCAGCAGGAGATCATTTTCCGCATCGCGCCGATCGTTGTGTTGTTCATCGCCTTCACGATGCTCTTCTGGCTCGTGCCCTCCACCCGCGTTCGTTTCAGTTCCGCGGCGGTCGGCGCGCTCGTGACGACCTCGCTCTTTTCACTGGTGCGGTTCGGGTTTGGAATCTACGCGGACCATCTCTTCCACGGCCGCTTCAACGTGATCTACGGCACCCTCGGGTTGGCGATCATCTTTCTGATCGCGATCCAGATCCTGTGGGTGGTGATCCTTCTGGGCGTGGAGATCAGCTACGTCTACCAGAACCTCTACGGCATCCTCCGCGCGACCGAGCAGCACGTGCAGGACGAGCCTCGTTACGATGCCTATTTCGCTCTCCGTGCGCTGATCGAGATCGCCCGCCGCTTCGATCGCCGCGAAGAGGCGCCGTCGTCCTACCGGCTGGCCGAGCAGTTCGGCACGACGGACGCGCAGATGCTGCGTGTGCTGCGAAAGCTCGCAGAAGCCCAGCTCGTCAAGGAGACCGGCGGCGATTGGGCGGGCTTCGTTCCCGGCTGTGATCCCTACCGCATCACGGTCGAGGAAGTCGTGACGCAGGCCGAAGGGCTGCGCCGCGAGGTACCGGAGATCAACGTGGACGATTACGAACACCCGGTCATCGGCGATCTCTTCGCCCGTCTCAGCACATCGATGAGCAACGCCCTCGATCACCTGACGGTCGGACAGCTCGTACGCCAGCTTTACGGCGAGAAGCCGGCCGACGCGTAGGCGCCGGCGACGCCGCGAAGCCCCATCTATCGTCGGATCCTTCGCATCGTCTCGTATGCCACGGTCGTCGTCGTCACCCACACCGTTCCGGCCGTGACGCCGCCGACGACGTCCGAGACCCAGTGGACACCGAGGTAGACGCGGGAGAGAGCGACGGCGGCCACGAGCGTGTAGAGCAGCGCGATTACGGCCGCCCTGGCCGGCCAGCTCCTGATGCCGCGGAACGCGAGATAGGCCAGTGCCCCGAAGGCCACCGCGGAGCCCATGGCGTGCCCGCTGGGAAACGAGTAACCGTTCGCGCGGCGGAGCATCTCCGCGACTGCGGGACGGGCCCGGGCGAAATAGCGCTTCAGCTCGAGATCCAGCAGCGCTCCCCCCGCCGCGGTCACGACCAGGTAGATGACCCAACGCCAGCGGCGGCGGAAAGCCAGGATCGCGCTGACGGCGAGGAGCACCACGCCGACGCCCACCGGCCCGCCGATATCCGACACGGCCGCGAAGAAGAGCGTCGCTCCGGCCGTCCGTTCGCCGACGGTCCAGTCGTGGACAGACGTGTCCACCCGTACGAGCGTCCCGTTCTTCGCATGGACCTGCTCGGCCAGATCCATGAACCCGTCACCCGCCCAGGCGGTAAGCAGCCCGCCGGCGATGAGGACGGCGGCAACCGGCAGGTACTTGCTGTATCGCTCGCGCGTGGTCGAGACGATGCGGCTCGCCCGCGCGCTGCGTGCGATGAGAAGCGCAAGAATCTGTCCGATGTGCCGGATGGCCGGGAGCGTCGCATAGACGATTGCCCAGAGGATCAGGAAGGTGATGATGAAGGCGAGGTACAGCATGTTGCGGGGGAACAGCACAGATGGTGCCGGGGGGGCAGTGGATTAGTGGATCAAAACCCTCCACTCATGTACTTCCACTGCACGATCTTCTCGTTGATCTCGCGCAGGCGGCGGCTGATCATCCGGCAGAGAAGGTTTAGGAACTGGAGCGACGCGTGGGGATCCATCGACAGGATCTCGTTCAGCGTGGCCCGGTCGATCGACAGCACCGTGGCGTCACCATCGTGCGCCTTGGCATCGGCGGAGCGAGCCTTGTCGTCGATCAGCGCCATCTCGCCGAAGAAATCGCCGCGGTCGAGGACGGCCAGCGCTTCCTCGCCGACGCCCGGGATGAACTTCGAGATGCGCACGCGGCCGTCGAGGACGATGTAGAGCTTGTCGCCCCTGTCCCCCTCGCGGAACACCATCGATCCTTCCCGGAAGCGCTCTTCGCTCGAGAAAGTGGCCAGCAGCTTCATTTCACCGGCGGAGAGGCCGCGCTCCTTGAACAGGTCGACCTTGTCCTCCGACTTGACCGTGACCTGCTGCACCTCGCGGGTCCCCTCCACACGCTTGCGGCCCTGCCCTTTCTTCGCATCTTCCTGGAAGAAAAGCTTGAGCTGCTCGTTGGCGTCGCGCACCTTCTCGGTCAGAGAGCGCCAGAACGCCCAGTGCAGGCCGACGGCGAGCTGCTTATCCTCGTCCATGAGCTGGTCGAGGGCGCTGAAGGAGAAGGTGTAGCAGCTCGACGGAATGACGGCCATGGCATCGCTGGAGCGGTGCGTCCGGTCGATGAAATTCATCTCGCCGAAGATCGTCCCCGAGGTCAGCGAGCCGAGGATCTGTGGACCGAAGGGTGTTTCTTTCCGGATCTCGATGCGCCCGTCCTTGACCACGTAGAAGTCCATGGACCGGTCTTCTTCCTTGAACACGTGCGCGCCCCCGTCGAGGTGCTCGAGGCGTGCGAATTTCGAGAGGCGGATGATCTGCTCGTCTTTGATGTGCTGAAAGACCTCCAGACCGCGCAGGTCGGCGGCCATGGTGATCAGGTTGTCGCGCGTCTCGGCGTCGCGGGTGATCTTCTGGATGATCTCGCGCAGCCCCTTCTTCGACTCGAGCTTGAAGAGGTTGTCTTTCCGCAGCTCGAGCCGTTCGGTGCAGAGCTGGAGCTGCTCGACGCGCTGTTTGATCCGGGCGTTGAGGTCTTTGGCGTCGATGTTCTCGATGCGCTTGAGCGTGTTGATCATCCGCCGCACCGGCTCGGTGCTGTCGCCCTTCTGATCGACCGAGAGGAGAAAGGCGTCGACGAAGTCTTCCAGGGCCCGGTCGAAGTTGCGCAGCTCGAACTCGACACGTCCGGAGATCTCCGCCAGGCCACGGTCGAAGGGATTCAGCTTCCGGGCCTTCCCGACCTCCTCGTGCGCGGCGTCCCACTCTCCCTGCGAGTAGTGGAGCCGGCCGAGGATCTCGTAGGGACGGTAGTTGTTGGGTGTCTTCAGCTTGGCGATCTCGAGCAGCTCGATGGCCTTCGCGGTCTGGTCTTTGGCCATGTAGTACTGCGCCAGCCCGACGTACTGCGAGGCATCGATCTCATCGCGGGCGCGCTGGGCATCGACATCCTGCCTCACCGTCTCATACCGCGCCGCCTCGGCGCTCTCCTTGAGGTCGCGGGCACGCGCCAGGTTGATCCGCACCGCCACCGAGCCCGGCTTGAGCTTCTCCGCCATCTCATACAGATGGATGGCCTCGTCGTACATCCCCTGGTCCACGTAGCGCCGCGCCAGCAGCACCAGATCGTCGGCATCGATGGGGATGCTCGATTCCGCGGCCACCGTGCGGAAGCGCGTGCGTGATGGGGAAGCGACCGGAGTCTCGGCCATGGCGAGCGCATATTATGGCCTTCGGATTGTCGAATGGTGAATCATGAATGTTCCATGTTGAGCGCTTGGCGGATTCTCTGGATCGCCATCGCCTTCCTGCTCCGTTCAACACTCGCCGCGCAGCCGGCCTTCACCCCCGCTCTGCCGGGGTATGACTTTTCCTTTCCCCGCGATCACGGCACGCATGATGAGTACAAAACCGAGTGGTGGTACTACACCGGCCACCTGGAGACAGAGAGTGGGAAGCGCTACGGCTTCGAGCTGACCTTCTTCCGCGTCGGCATCATCCCCCCTGGGGCGGCGGGAACGACGCGATGGGAGCTGCGCAATCTCTCGCTCGCCCACTTCGCGATCACCGACGTCGCCGCGAGCGACTTCCGCTACTACGAGAAGCTCAATCGCTCTTCGCCCTTCACCGCCGGCGCCGCCGCGGAAACGCTCGACGTTTTCAACGAAGGCTGGCGCGCCATGACCCTCGCCGACGGCTCCTGGCGGCTCGTGGCCTACGGCGGTAAGGACGCCATCGATCTGGTGATGACCTCGCACAAGGCGCCGGCCATTCACGGCGAGAACGGCATCAGCGTCAAAGGGGAGGGGGTCGGCAACGCCTCCCACTACTACTCGATGTCGCGCCTCGAGCTGCGAGGCCGCGTGAACGGCGCGAACTGCCACGGCCAGGCCTGGATGGACCACGAGTTCGGCAGCTCCGCCCTGCGCGAGAGCCAGCAGGGGTGGGACTGGTTCTCGATCCAGCTCGACAACGACTCCGAGCTGATGCTCTACCAGATCCGCCGCAACGACGGCACCCCAGACGCTCCATCGTCCGGCTCGCTCATCACCAGCGACGGCAACGTCATCCACCTCCGCCGCGATCAGATGGTGATCACCCCCCTCGGCAAGTGGCACTCGCCCAAATCCGGCGCGACGTACCCGATGGGCTGGCGCGTCGCCATCCCCTCCTTCGGCATCGCCCTGGTCCTGCAGCCGCTGATGAAGGATCAGGAGCTCGTCACCCGCAGCTCCACCCGGATCACCTACTGGGAAGGCGCCGTCGACGCCGCCGGCTCCTTCAGCAACGTAGCCGTCAACGGAAAGGGCTACGTCGAGATGACCGGCTACGACAAAGCCTTCCGCAGCCCGTGAGGCTGGCGCCGGAGCGCTGGCGTCCGCGCCGGCTGGCCCGGCGCCGTCTAGGCGACGCGATGGCACGTTCGACTCCACCTTGGTGGGCGGGACGCTTCGACCGCGCGCGGCGGCGAGACGCCGCCGCGATGAACAGGCAACCCTTGCTGCCCCGATCTCGCCTCCCTGGGACAGCGGGCGTCCCGCCCGCCGTTCTCAGCGCTGCCCGGCCGCTGAAACTCTTCTCTGTCGCCCGCTCAAGCGGGCTTGCACGCCGCGGTGTACACGCTCGAAATCCCCCGGCTGGAAGCCGGGGGCTACGGTCCTCACGCCGGCTCCGCCGGCTATCCATGACTCCAGATCTTCCAACTTCAACCCGGCTCCGCGACATATCATTAACTCATGCCCAAAATCGCAGGAGTTGATGGTTGTCCGGCCGGCTGGATCGCCCTCGTCGAGCAGACCGTGACCCGGAGTATCACCGCCCACGTGTTTCCAACCTTCCGCCACCTCGTCGACGCCTTGGACGCTGCGGTGATCGCCATCGACATCCCGATCGGTTTGACCGACCGCGACGCGCGCCAATGCGATCTCCTCGCCCGCAAGCACCTCGGACCAAAGCGTGGCACGAGCGTCTTCCCCGCCCCTATCCGCTCTGCGCTCGGCGCTTCCACGTATCTCGACGCCAAGGCTGCATCGATCGCCTCTCAGCAGAAGGGCATCTCACAACAGGCCTGGGCCATCTACCCGAAGATCCGGGAGGTCGACGAAGCGCTGCAAGCCGACGCCGCGCTTCGCGGCAGGGTCGTCGAAGTCCATCCCGAGCTGACCTTCAGCACCTGGGCGGGAGCCCCGATCATCCCCGGCAAGAAGAGACCTGAAGGCCACGCCATCCGCCGCGACCTCATCGC
>DATLWH010000047.1:0-8739 GCA_035576505.1 Thermoanaerobaculia bacterium
ATGGCTCCGCCGCCGGACTCTCTCAGCGCGCTCAGCATGAGCCGGTCGCCGATGGCGCGCGGAACGCGCAGTCCCCATGCCCCGGTCTGCGGCGACTCCCACTCCGGGGCGGTGTCGAGGCCTTCGTTGAATGCGCGGACGACCGGCGCGCAACCGCTCGACTGCACGGAGAACATTCGCGGCCTGGCCGAGCCGATCCAGCCGAGGCGCTGCATCTCGTCGAAGGCCTTCCACATACCGATGAGGCCTGTGCCGCCGCCGGTCGGATAGAGAACGACATCGGGCAGCCGGCCGAGGTCCTCGAGCAGCTCGTATCCCATGATCTTCTTCCCTTCCACGCGATACGGCTCCTTGAGCGTCGAGAGATCGAAGCCACCGTTGGCGGCGATGTATTGCGCGACGCGTTTGCCGGCATCGGTGATGACGCCGGCGACGAGCTCGACTTCCGCGCCGTAGCTGCGGCACTCGTCGACGATCGACCGCGGCGTGTCGCGAGGCATGGCCACGAACACCGGCAGTCCGGCGCGCGCGCCGTACGCGGAGAGAGCGGCGCCGGCATTGCCCGCGGTAGGGGCGGCCAGGCTGCGCGCGCCGAGGTGCTTGGCCATCGTCACGGCGGCAGCCATGCCGCGCGACTTGAACGAGCGCGTGGGGTTCTTCGACTCGTCCTTGATCCAGACGTTCTCGAACTGCTTCGAGTGGAGCAGCGGCGTGATGCCTTCCCCAAGCGTGACGATCTCGCTCTCGTCCGCGATGGGGAGCACTTCCCCGTAGCGCCACATCGTCGCCGGCCGCGTGCGGATCTCGTCCCGGAGCTCCGGCGCGGGAGCGATCTCGTAGTGGACGAGCAGCGGTGCCCCGTCGTTCGGGCAGAGGTTCATCAGCTCGCGAATGGCGAAGGTGGCGTCACAGCGTGAGCAGGCGAGATGCGAAGGGAACGGACGAACGGTCATGCAGCGAATCGTATCGCGGGCGGTGGGGGGAGGGAGCATCAGCGATTGTGCTGCAGGGCGGGTGCGTAACCGATGCGAGAAGCGCGCGCAGGCGCGCACGACAAAGCAGCCCCGCGCTCAGCGCGGGGTTGGATGCAGGAACCGGTGCGCGGCCACGGAGGTGGTCGCGACATGGTCGAGATCGTCGATAGCATTCGACGTGTCCAGCATCCCGGTTTGTCGCGGCCGCCTCCGCGGCCGCGAAATCCTCTGTTCACGAAGTACCCCGCGCTGAGCGCGGGGCTGGATTGTGAGGCGCGCCTCCGCGCGCGTTACCGCGACGCCTCGCGCAACGCAGTCCGCCGACAACGCGCCCCCCCGCGCCTACTGGCTCTTCTTCGCGTCCGCCACTGCTTTGTCGACGCCCTTCTGGAAATCGTCCATCGACTTCTGCGCCTCGCCCGGCTTGTCTTCGAACTTGGCAACCTCGTTCGTGATGGCGTTCAGCGCGCCGTCGTACCTGGCGATGAGTTGCTGGTTGTAGGCGACGGCAGGCGAGACGTTTGCCGTCTCCGTCTTCATCGCGGCGCGCTGCTTGTCGTAGTTGTCGAGCATCTCTTTGTACATCTTCTTCGACGAGTCGTCTTTGGCCTCGTCGTACGACTTCTTCATCTGCGCGTACGCCGAGTCGAACGACGCGTTCGTGGCCTCGGCCATCTTCGCCGTCATCGATGCCGTGCTGGCAGCCAGCACCTGGCCCTTCACCCAGAGGTACTCCTGCGTGTTGTAGTGAAGGTCTTTCGCGGCGCGGATGTCGGCCGTGAGCAGGTCGGCGGCTGAGCCCATCGTCTTGAAGCCTTCCACCATGCCGGCGATCGACTTCTCACCCGCCTGCTTGGCCGCGTCGGCATGGGCCTGTGCTTCTTTCCTCGCTACCTGCGCGATGTCTTTTTCGTGCTCGCGGACCTTGAGGTACATCTGCATCTGACTGTCGGTCAGCTTGCCGTCCGCCGGCGGTTTGTAGTGGTCCTTGGAGACGTCCTTCATCAGGTCCATTGCCCCGTGTTTGTCGAGGTCCTGGGAGATCCTGGCCTTGTCGTAGGCTTCTTTCGCCCGGCAACCAGCAACGGCGATGGACAGCATCAGTACGGCGGAGAGAGTCCGGTGCATGTAAATCCTCCAAATAAGATGTTGTGTGGATTGTAAAGAGGAGGGGTGAATTTTGGCAAGTCACTCGTCGAGTTGATTGCGCACCCGCGAGGTCAACGCGCCGAGGTCGTGAAGGATCTCCTCGATCTCTCGGCGGTGGCTGGCGCGCATCGCGTCGAGCTGCGATTCCAGCGACCGCACCTGCTGCTCGAGGATGGCCACACGATCGCCTGCCGCGACATCCGGAAGCGGCTCCGGTTCGTCCAGGACGGCCACGGCTGTCTCGGTTTCCTCGGCGGGAACGAGTGCCTCGGCATCGAGCTCTTCGACCTCGTCGACGACCGGGACGGCGATGTTGCCTGAAAACGTGGCCGGCCGTTCGCGCCCCTCCAGCAACTGTTCGAGCGACACCTCTTCCATCCGGTCGTAGCTGCTGTCGATCTGCGATTCGGGGAAAGGAACGGAGTCGGCGAACGGGTTGGCCTGCACCTCGGCCACCTCTGGCTCCGGTTCCGGTTCGGGCTCCGCTTTCTGCTTCGCTTTGGTCTTCGGAGCCGCGGACGGTTTCGATTTTTCCAGCGGCGTCGGTTTTCCCTGAAGACGGGCGTAGAGATGCTTGGCCGTGATCTTCGAAACGAGGCGGAAGGTCTCCATCACGCCGTCGCCCTTGATGGCCGCGGCCTCGGTGTAGGGATAGCCTTCGAAGCCGAGCAATTCCTGCAGCTGTTCCACCGGAAGGACGCCCGGGATGTCGCGCTTGTTGAACTGGATGATGATGGGGGTGTCGTTCGGATCGATGTTGTTCTGCTCGAGGTTCTCCATCAGGTTGGCGAAGCTCTCGCGCGTCGAATCGACCATGGAAGGCTGCGAGTCGGCCACGAAGACGACGGCGTCGGCGCCCCGGAGGACGAGCTTGCGTGTCTCGTTGTAGAAGACCTGGCCCGGCACGGTGTAGAGCTGGATCTTGAGGTTGAATGCGCCGACCTTGCCGATGTCGACCGGCAGCAGATCGAAAAACAGCGTGCGGTCGGTCTTCGTCGCCAGCGACAGCATCTTCCCTTTCTGCGAGGGGTCGAGCTTGTCGAAAATGACCATGAGGTTGGTCGTCTTTCCGCAGAGGCCGGGACCGTAGTAAACGATCTTGGCGGTCATCTCGCGCGTTGCGTGATTGAACAGAACCATCAGTCAGCTCGGGACGGAAAGTATCGCACAGGCCGGCACGGCCGGCGGCGCTGGTTGCCCAAGGCTCGGCCACCGTCGTCTCCCGAGGCTCTGTCTCGCAGGCTTCTAGAATTGACCTATGACCGACGACATCGACGACGACATTGACGACGAGCCGATCGAGATCCCGATCACCGACACGCTCGACCTCCACCCGTTCCGCCCGAACGAAATCCGCGACGTCGCCCGCGATTACCTCATGGCAGCGCGCGCGAAAGGGTTCCGGCAGGTTCGCCTGATCCACGGCCGCGGCATCGGCATGCAGCGCGAGAACATCCGAAAACTCCTGGCCTCGCTCGATTTCGTCGAAGCTTTCCACGACGCCGACGGCAGCGGCGGCGGGTGGGGCGCGACGGTAGTGGTGCTCAGAGCAAAGTGATGCTCGCGACCGGAGCGCTGGCGTCCTCGCCGGCTGGCCCGGCGGAGCCTGCCCTGAGCGGAGTCGAAGGGTCTCGGCGCCGCGACGGAACCTTTGACGTCGCCGGGGTGGGCGGGCTCTTTCGACAGCGTCGCGGCAGCGCCAGGGCAGGCGCCCGCGCTCCGCAACACAGAATGCGGGAGCGGATCGAATGAGTGGCAGGGTTTGGGTCACGCGAACGGTGTCCTCCGTGAAACTCCCGCCGACCGCTCTCGTACGGCTTCGCATGACAACACCAGCTCCGCGAATCGGTCCACCGGAATGGCTCATCATCATCGGCGGCGTTCTTTTCATCCTGGCGCTGGCCATCTCTGCGGTCTTCGTTCCGGACGTCCGCTGGCTTCACGTCTTCCAGGGGTTGATCTACGTCGCCGCCATTCTCCTGAGCCTCCGCCGCAGCCGCTGGGGTTACTTCATCGGCATCTCGGCTGCCGGCCTGTGGAACTACATCGCCCTGTTCGCGTCGACGTTGTTCGCAGATCTGCTCGATCATCCCGATCGGCCCGACATCATCGTCCAGGTCGCCGCCTGGCTCGCCAATCTCCTCGTCATCATCGGATGCGTGTGGGCATACTCCAGGCAACCGGCCCCGCCACGATCAGATCCCGTCAGGTTCGTCGCCACCTTCATTCTGACGACCGCGTTCCTCGCCGCAGCCATCGCCATCTTCTCGCCCCACCGCCTCGACATCTTCCCTCGGATGCTTCATCCGCACTGGCCGTGGCTGCGGCGGTGAGCGCGAGTTTTATTGGGACCAGCCCGTAGAAGTTTCTCCCTGTGCTCTGAGCCTCTGTGGTAAAAATCGTTACCGCGGCAGCAGCGCCGTGGTTCTGCGCAGTCCCCAAAGGACCATGACCGATGAGGCGACCGTTGCGATCCCGACGGATACGAACCCGCCCGTAATGACGCCTTCCTGCCAGGGCTGAGCGCTGTGGCCTGCTGCGGATATCGGTGACAGAGCCGCCGTACCGAGGATCGCCGCCAGTGCGGTCACGGTCCAGTTTGCGTACGCGCCATAGAGCAGAGTCCAGTACGCGAAGACCTTCACGCGCGGAGCCAGCCTGACTTCTGTCCAGACGGCGCCCAAGGCCACGAGGAAGGTTCCGTTCATCACACCTTCAAGGTGTGCGGCCAGCCCCATGCGCACGTTCGTGAATTTCTGCTCGACAAAGCCCGTGAGCAGACCGAGCAGAAACAAGAACATCCCGTGCCAGAGCAACCGGCGCTTTGAGTCATCCATGTTTGGTCTTTCCTTCTGGCCCATGAGGGGCTGATCAAGTACCGGTTAACGGACTCGCCCTTCAGCGGCGTGGACCGAAGAGCAGCACTATTTGGTTAACGAGGAGACTCAGCGAAGAAAGTAGAACGGACAACGTTGTGAGCCGCGGTGCACCGATGCGTTATCCCACAGAACTAAAAGAGGAAGTTCGGGCCGAAATCGGGAGGCAGATGATACTTCACCAACGTCTCCCAACGACGAAGGCGCGGCCGTCCGAGCTCCCAGAAGGAACTGCACTCGTGAAAGTACGCCACGACGACACCACGCTCACCTGCGTGGAGCAGGTCTGCGGCGAGAGACATGTTCGGGCCGAAACTATTCAGCTGAGGCGATCCTGGTGTCCTTCCTGCGAGCAGCAGCTCCCGCCGGGCATTCGCGATGTCACCTCGCCTGAGAGCAACCCGGCCTAGAGCCATGTGAGAGTCATGAATGATGTTCCCATAGTTCCAGTCGCGTTTGACCTGCGGAAGAAGTTGCAGAGCTTCTCTTGCGCACCGCTCTGCCTCGATCGGGTCACCAACTTCGACCGCTGACTTCGCGGCTTCTGACAGGATTCCAACACGATTCGATGCGTCTGTGGTCTCGCTCAGCATGCGCTTCTCTTGAGAGTACTCGGTCGCCCAATCGCGACAGCCCTGGGGCGGTGTCGTGCTTTGGAAGTAGACAACGCCCGTCAACACGAGAGGGAAGGCCACGATCGACGCAAGGACGGTGAGAGACGCTCGTGCAATCCTGGACATTTGTAAGCGAGCGGTTTGCGTTTAGCGGCTGCGGCCCGCGCGAAGAGATAAAGAAGTGTAGCAGTGATACCCGCAGTCCATGCAAGGGAGTTAGGCGGTAGGCCGTCATTCGGCCGAGGCGGTTTGGATCTTCAGGGCGAGGTGCTGATGGATGCGAGCCAAATTGAGCGCCTTGGACTCGAGTACGAAAGGCGCGAAATCAGGTAGCTCTTCGGGGGAGTGGCACCAGCGGTTTCCTGGCGCAAGATGCTCGAAGGCTGATGGCTCAAAAAGGAACGTGCAGCGGAGCTGACGGATGTCTGGGTCCTCGGCTTCTTCCACGGTGTGATGGATTGTCTGCCTGGTGAGGTCTAGTTCGAAGAACAGACCGTCGCCCCAGTTGTAGCAACCCCACTGAAAGAGAAGCATGTCTTCGTCGTCTTCCAGAGACGTAGCTTCAATACGCTCGTGCTCATACAACCCGAGAGCTGCCGCGAAGAGCGCCGCGGGCTTTGAGCGAACTTCGAGCGGCAGGGCAGTCATTTCTTCTTGTAGCTGCTCAAGCGTCACTGCTGGCTCTCCTGCCGTCTGACTACTGAGGGATACCGGTGTGGCCGGCCCCGATTTTCCGTTCAGATCGTCGCGCTCATGCCACGGCGCTCAAGACCTACCCCACCGCCCCGCCCTTCGTTCTCACCACATCCGCGTAGAACTTCGCGCTCTCTTTCAGCGTTCGTTTCAGCGTGGCGAAGTCGACGTGGACGATGCCGAAGCGTTTGGTGTAGCCGAGGGACCACTCCAGGTTGTCGAGGAGCGACCAGACGAAGTAGCCGCGCACATCCGCTCCTTGTTCGATGGCCCGGTGCACGGCCAGGATGTGTTCTCTTAGATAGTGGATGCGGAGGGGGTCGTTAACCGTTCCGTCGATCGCGGTAGGAGGGTCGTAGAACGCGGAGCCGTTTTCGGTGACGTAAATCGGGGTGGGGCCGTAGCGGTCGCGGAACCAGAGCAGGACGTCGGTGAGCGCCGGTGCATAGACCTCCCACCCGGTCTCCGTGTAGATCGAGGCTGGCTGGCGCACCCGGGCCGCGCGCTCGATCACGTTCGAGGAATCGTTCTTCGTCACTGCGCGCAGGTAATAGTTGATACCGACGAAATCGAGCGGCTGTTTGATGAGGTCGAAGTCGGCGGCGGGAAAGGTGGGCCACGCCTCGCCGAAGAGGTCGAACATCTCCTCGGGGTACTTCCCGCGGAAGACCGGATCGAGATACTGCCGGTTCATGTAGGCGTCGGCGCGGCGGTTGGCGGCCAGGTCCTCCTCGTTCTGCGAGGCCGGGTATTTCGGCTCGATGTTTACGACCAGGCCGATGGCATGTTTGCCCATGGTGCGATAGGCCTCCACGGCGCGGCCGTGCGCGCGGAGGAGGTTGTGCGACGCGATCGGTGCCTCGAACAGATTGCGGTGTCCCGGCGCGAGCGCGCCGTGAAGATACCCGCCGTCGGTGACGACCCACGGCTCGTTGAGCGTGGCCCACCACTCGACGGTGTCGTCGAGGGCGCGGTAGGCGATGGCCGCGTAATCGGCGAACCAATCGGCGACGTCGCGATTGAGCCAGCCGCCGCGATCGTCCAGCGCCGCCGGCAGATCCCAGTGATAGAGCGTCGCCATCGGGAGGATGCCGGCCTCGCGGAGCGCATCGACGAGGCGGCGATAGAAGTCGAGGCCTTTCTGGTTCACGCGCCCCGTTCCCTCGGGGAGGATGCGGCTCCAGGAGATGCTGAATCGATAGGCCTGCAAACCGAGGCCGCGCATGATGCCGACGTCCTCGGCGTAACGGTGGTAGTGATCGCAGGCGACGTCGCCGGTGTCGCCGTTCGTCATCCGGCCCGGGGTATGGCTGAAGCGATGCCAGATGCTCGGGCCGGCGCCGTCCGCGAGGGGCGCCCCCTCGATCTGATACGCGGCGGTTGCGGAGCCCCAGACGAAACCGTCGGGGAAGCGAACATCGATCATCGGTCGAATCTCCTCATTGACAGCCACTCGGATTGTGAGTAGCGTACCGCAAAATGTAAACGTTTACATGAGAAGTCGTCTCGTTGATCCGTAATCAAGTAGATCAAGGGAATCATCCGCCGCGAAGCTCTCATCCGCCAACCCACTTATCGACGAATCCACGGACGACACCATGCCGATTCGACCGACCGCGAGAAAGGCCCGAAGCCGCGCAAAGACGGCGGGGGTGACGATTCACGACGTGGCCGCGCGGGCGGGCGTCTCCGTGGCCACGGTCTCGCGCGTACTCAACGGCAAGGAGCTCGTGCGCGAGGAGACATCGCGCACCGTGCGCGCCGCGGTGAAGTCGCTACGGTATGTCCCGAATGTGGCGGCGCGGTCGCTCAGCATCCGGCGCAGCCAGACCATCGGTGTCGTTCTGCCGGATGTTCATGGCGAGTTCTTCTCAGAAGTCATCCGCGGCATTGATCTGGCCGCGCGCGCCGCGGGCTACCACATCCTCGTCTCCGGTTCGCACAGCGATCCTGTGCAGATGCTGCAGGTTGTCGACACGATGCGCGGCCGCGTGGACGGGCTCGTGGTCATGGCGCCCGACGTCACGGTTGCGCCGCTCGAAGAGTTGCGTGCGCACGACATGCCGGTGGTCCTGCTCAACTCTTCAGGGCCGAACCTCGACGCCATCACCATCGACAACTACGGTGGGGCGCGGGCGATGATGCGCCACCTCCACGGCCTGGGGCACACGCGCATCGCCTTCGTCTGCGGGCCGCCGCACAACGCCGACGCGCGCGAGCGTCTGCGCGGTTACCGCCACGCCATGCGCGGCATGGCCGCCAGATCGTTGCGGGCGCTCGAGCACAGCGGCGACTTCACCGAGGAATCGGGTTTCGCGGCGGGCCGGCGGATGGCGGCGTCGGCATCGCGGCCGACGGCAGTCTTTGCCGCCAACGACTCGATGGCCGTCGGCGTGCTGGCGTCGCTGGCCGCCGCCGGGATCAAGGTACCCG
>DATLWH010000048.1:0-2602 GCA_035576505.1 Thermoanaerobaculia bacterium
GTCAAGCCACTCTGGAGCTGCCTTGCCGTTGCAGGCGCTGTGATCGTCGGCTTGGCCGGATTGGCGCCGACCGAGACCTGCGCCTGTGCCACGTTCTTGCTCGTCGCTCCTCGGGAGCACGTAGCGGTCAGAGAAGCGACGTAGTTTCCACTGCTGGTGTAGGTGTGCGAGGCCGTTGGCCCGGCCTGGCTCACGGGAGTCGATCCGTCGCCGAAGTTGAACGTGTAGGAGGTGAGCGGATCGCCGGCCGCATCGAACGATTGCGAGCCGTCGAAGTTGACGGTCAGCGGCTGGCAGCCGACATTCGGCTGGGCCTGGATGACGGCGAACACCGGTCCGTCGGGACGGCAGAAGCCATTGCCATGGAGGGTGTAGGCGCCGGCGTTCGTGCTGTCGACGGTCTCGAGCAGGCCGCCTCCGATCCCACCCGGCTGCGCGCCGATGAGCAGCGTGGTCTTCGCGGACATGGCGTTGAGCGGGTTGCCGGCACCGAGGTTGACCGTGAAGGGAAGATCGCTCGAACCGATGGCCGGCGCGAACTGAATCGGCTTCGACGTGTCGAGAATGATGATGATCGAGCTCGTATTGAAGTTGACCATGCCGGTCACGCCGGTCGAGCCTTCGCCCGCTTCGGTCGACCCGCTCACGTAGCCGTAACCGAAGTTCCCGTTCGGCTTTGTGGCGTCATTCGTATCGGCCTCGACGAACATGGTGTGAAGAACGCCGTTCGTGTCCTGCACATTGAAGTGAACCGCCCATTCGGAGTTGGGCTGGAGTTGCGGAAGCTGCGAGAGGTTGGAGACCTGAATGGTGAAGACGACCGATGAGGTGCTCACCGGCGACGGATACGGCTCGGCCACGTCCACTTCCGTGATGTCGAGCGCGGCGTTTGCCGGTGCATCGGCCTGATTGCCGGCGGGGCTGGTGCCGATGGTGACGCCGGGCAGATTGCAGGGACTCTGATTCGCGGCGACCGTCACGGTCGACGAGACCTCGGCGCAGTGACTGCTCGTACCCGCGCTATTGACCGCGGTGACGTAGTAGTAATAGGTGGTCTTTGCGGTGACCGCGGTGTCGACAAAGGTCGTTCGGGATGCGTCGACGGCGGCGTAGAGCACTTCATTGCCCGATGATGTGCCGCGATAGATGTTGTAACGCGTAATGGCCGCCCCTCCATTGTCCGGTGTCTCCCAGCTCAGAGTGATGTAGCCGGTGACCGGGTCGGCGCTGGCGGCATCGAGTTTCGGAGTGGCCGGCGGGCCGACGAGCGGCGGGTCGTAGGCGGCAAACATACGCAGTCCGCCGGACTGCCGGGCGATGACGGCCTTCGAAGCCTCCGATTCGGCGTAGGGAGGCCCGTGAAGCGTGGCCGTGGCGGCGGTGCAGTTCGCCGACGCCAGACACCCTTTGGCGAAGGCCACTTCCAGCCGGCCCTGGCTATCGATTCTCATGTCGTTGAAGTCGAGGAGATTGCGGCAGGGATTGCTGCCACCCGAGGTCCAGATGCAGCCGAGCTGCACCGGATCGTTCGGAGTCACGTCGAGAGTCGTCCAGGTTTTGCCGGTGTCGAAGGAACTGGCGATGTAGAGGTGCCACACGCCGGGGAAGCTGGAGCTCTGGGGATTGCCGGCCACCGTAGTGCCGACGAAGCCGACCGCGGCGCGGCCGGCGTCACCTGCCGTGGAGATCACGAAATCAGCGTTCTGGATGTTGAACGTCGCGCCGACGTCATACGGGGTGCTCCACGTGGTGCCGTGATCGGTCGAGACGGAGACATAGGGATGGTTGGTTTTTCCATCGAGCCAGATCAGGTAGACGTTGTTCGCGGCGTCGATGGCGACGGAAGGATCGAGGTTCTGCGAGTCGGTGGCGTTCGGAACCGCCGCGAAGTTCCAGGTCACACCGTTGTCCCGGGTGAAGGCCACGCCGGGACCGGCGGAACAGGATCCCGAGGGGACATAAGCGGTGCCGTCAGGCCCGACTTTCACGTGACCGTGAATGCTGCCGTTCGCGGCACACTGGGTGGTCTGGTAGATGGGCACGCCCGGACCGAAGGTCAGGCCCCCGTCGAGGCTGACCGAGCACTGGGCCTCGGGTGCGATGTCCTGACCGCAGTAGTAGATCGCGTTCGAATAGACGACGCCCGGGTTTGCCGGCGAGGAAGAGTACGCGCCGCCGCCGAGTGTTTCGTGGTCCGGCCCTCCCGGGATGCCTCCGCCCTGAGCGGGAGTCCAGGAGGTGCCGTCGTCATCCGAATAGGCCATGAAGCTGTTGCCCTCGCCGCCGATGAGGTCGACGGAGAAGACACGTCCGTTCGTCGAATCGACGAAGCCGATCGGATCGGAGAGAACGAACTGCTGTACCAGGGGAGTGGAAACGTCATCCCACTGATGTCCGGCCGGTGAGGAGCAGTCGTCGAAGCTGACGCGCAAGGTGTTGGGGCCGGACTGGAAGAAGCTCACGCCACCCTGATTCACGGTGCCGTGTTTGAGCGTCGGGTTTTTGCCCGCCCAGTCGATGCCGATGGAGGGCTCGCCGGCGTTCTCACCCAGACCGGCAGGCGACATGTACGTCTGGAAGCGCGCCGCACCGGGGTTCGGCG
>DATLWH010000049.1:0-15096 GCA_035576505.1 Thermoanaerobaculia bacterium
ATCACCGGATCGACCGCGACATTCTGCGATGCCGCCGCCAAGGCGGACGTGCAGACCTTCTTTGCCGCGCACCCCGCCGGCGCCGGAGAGCGCTCCCTGCGCCGGGCAATGGAAGCGATCGATACATGTATCGCCTTCAAAGCGGCCGAGCAGGCGTCGTTCAATCTGGCTGTTGGGGTGGGGTCGGGCGTGAAGGCGGGAGCGCCGTAGTCGATCGGCGTCGGACTCCCGCGCGAAAACAACGGCGTTTTTCGCCCTATACGCGTGTCTTGCCGGACGCCGCTTGGCCGGGTGGAGCGGCCCTGCCCTTGAGTTTCAGCAACTCGGTCATTCGTTCTTCGAGCCAACGGAGCCGCTCCGCGGGCGTTAGCTCGAGGCCGGCCAGTTCCTGACGCCGTCGCGTCCCCTCGAATGTGCCATCGAAGCCGGCCCACTCGGATTCAGGATCCCTCGCGTTCATTTCTTCTCTTTTCAATCTTAGTCGAGTCAGGGTTGATCCGCAGATGGCGCAGATGTTTACAGATGAAAACCCGTCTTCCATCTGTGTCCAATCTTCGTCAGCTTAGACGGCATTCCGAACAATTTTGAAGGAATGCATGAAACGCGATGAGGCCGTAATACACTATGTATCGGGTCCCTGGTGCGCAAGAGGCGGTTTCCCCCGAAAGCCGCCCCGCGCTTACGCGTTCACAGTCAACCTGATAACGGTCGTCGTCCTCAGGGTCAGGCGGGCACTCCGTCATGCGGTCTCATTCGAGATTCGGCCTCGGCGTGTGGTTGCTGGCAATCGCGGGATTTCCCGCGCCCGCCCACGGCCAGCCGGCGGCGCCACCATCCCTCGGAGCCGCCGCGAGCTTCGCGGTCCTGGGTGGGTCGGCGGTCACGAGCTCCGGCTCGACGACCGTCACCGGCAATCTCGGTGTCAGTCCCGGGGACACGATCACAGGCTTTCCTCCCGGCACCGTGAAGGTTGGCGCGACTTTCCGCAATGACTCCACCGCGCGGCAGGCGCAAAGCGATGCTGCGGCCGCGTACAACGAGCTGGCGGGCCGAACGTGCGGCACTGACTTTTCCGGTCAGGATCTGGGTGGCAGGACTCTCGGGCCCGGCGTCTATTGTTTTTCGTCGGCAGCGCAATTGACGGGGACGCTCATTCTCGACGCCGCGAACGATCCCAAAGCTGTCTGGATCTTCAAGACGGGAAGCACGCTCACGACCACGCCTGACTCGTCCGTCCTCGTAACCAATGGCGGGTATGAGAGCAACGTCTTCTGGCAGGTCAGTGGCGCAGCGGTCATTAGCGCACGCACCGCGTTCGTGGGAAACGTTCTGTCAGGCACCGGTATCACGCTGAACAGCGGCGCGAGTGTCTCCGGCAGGCTGCTGGCGCAAACGGGCGCAGTAGCCCTGGATAACAACAATGTCTCGCTCTGCTGCGATCCCATCACATTGTCGCCGGCCACTCTTCCCAAGGGAACAGTGTGTGCGACATACAGCAATACGACGTTCCTGGCCAGCGGGGGGATGGCGCCGTATTCGTTCAGCGTTCCTTCCGGAGCGCTCCCTGAAGGGTTGACGCTGGTCGGTGGAGTGCTCTCGGGCACACCGACGAAGAAAGGTACCTCCAGCGTCCCGGTCACAGCGACCGACTCTCGCGGGTGTTCCGGCACTCGCGTCTACGTGATCGACGTTGGCTGCCCGCCGGACGATCCACTTTCTATACAGCTTCCGCCGGCGAAAGCGTGCCAGGTCTATTGCCAGAAGATCACGCCCAGTTGCGCGCCTGGACCGCATGTGTTCAGCGTGATCTCCGGCGCGCTGCCTGACGGATTGACGCTGTCTGCCGACGGCATGCTTTGCGGGACGCCGACGACGCCCGGCGACTACCCGCTGGTGATCGCCGACGGGGCCTCCGGATGTCCCGGCAGGAACTACACGGTGCAAGTGGTATGTAACGTCATGATTTCACCGGCAACACTCCCCGGTGCAACGTGCACGCGCTACAGGGAGACCCTTGTCGCCAGTTGCGGGACGGCGCCGTATACGTTCACCGTAGCGGCTCCCGGAACACTCCCCGCGGGGTTGTCGATGTCGAGTGCCGGCGTGCTTTCCGGAGCGCCGACCACACCGGGCAGTTCCACCTTCACGGTGACGGCCACAGACGCAAAATTCTGCACCGCCAGCCGGACCTACACAGTCGTCGTAAGTCCCCAGATCACAATCTCGCCCTCGATCCTTCCGCCTGGAATCGTGTGCAAGCCGTACCGCCAGCCGATCGCAGCCACTTGCGGAACGCTGCCCTACACATGCACCGTCACCTCTGGAACGCCGCCTCCAGGATTAACGCTCGTCAACTGCGTGATCCATGGGACGCCGACTGTGGCGGGAACCTTCAGCTTCACAGTCACGGTTACCGATGCAACCGGTGTTTCCACCACTCAGCCCTACGTGATCGTTGTCACTTGCCCAGTGATCACGATCTCTCCGCCAGTCCTCCCTCCCGCCTCAACCTGCCAGAACTATTGCGTGAAACTGACGCCGAGTTGCGCGATCGGTTCGACTCTATTCAGCGTGACCGGCGGAGCGCCTCCGCCTGGATTGACGCTTTCTCCCGACGGCATGTTCTGCGGAAAGCCCACGCTCGAGGGTACCTATGACTGGACGGTGACGTTCACCGACTCGGTCTCCGGTTGCACGGGAAGCGTCACGTACACCCTCGTGGTGACCGGTGTGGTGATTACTCCCCCGACGCTTCCGGGCCCGGTGGTCGGAGCTCCGTATAACGAGATCGTCACGGCCAGCGGCGGAACAGCGCCTTTCACGTTCATCATCTCCGGCTCCCTCCCCACCGGCCTGACCTTCCTGCAGACGACACCGACGACAGGAACGATCTTCGGGACGCCCACGGCGAACGGCGTTTTCAATTTCTGCATCACCGTCACCGACGTCAACCTTTGCACGGCTACGCAGTGCTACACGATGGTGCTGGCCGCCGGCGGCCCCACGCTTTCGGGGTGGGGGATCGTGGTGCTTTCAGTTCTTTTGGTGGGGGCGGGGATTGTGGTGATCCGGAGAGGAGGGGTTTAGGCGATGGACGCGAATCCTTCAGCAGCAGCGCCTGCGAATACGAAGTGCGTGGCATGCGGCGAGGACATACTCAAAGACGCCAAGATGTGCGGGAAATGCAAATTCCCAGTGGGTAAGGTGGTGACGGGATGCGTCAACTGCGGGAAGCTGATCCCACTCGGCACGCCATTCTGCAGTGATTGCAAGCTCTATCAGAGTAGGCTTCGTTACTTTCCGGCATCCGCAACCGTAGTTGCTCTCGTGGCCGCGTTCATCGGCGTAATCTCGGCCGTCATTCCGGCCGTGTCCTATTTTCTCGAACGCAACTCGCACACAAGGTTCAAAGTAACCGGCTCGAGTAAGACAGAGATATATCTAAAGGCGTGGAATACGGGACGAAAGCCATCCACGCTCCTCGACTACCGACTGAGGTTCGACAGGTTGCCGCTGCCTAAGAAAGAAGTGATGCTCGAGCTCAACTCCAACGACAAAGAGGAGGCCAGGAACGTGATCGCGCCTGGAGCACCGGTAAGGCTGCGGCTTTCCCGTGTCACACCCGATACGATTCCCATGGAGCGGCGCTCAAACCAATGTACACCCCAGGAGAGGAGAAGGATGTTCCTCAGAAATTCGCCCATGACCCTGGAGATCGATGTCGAGGAGTCGAACGATAGAGACCGCCGGTTTCAGACCAGGAAGGATAGGTTCGCGAGCGATCGCATTGCGGAGTTCTTTAGGGAGCAAGGGGGAGACTGATTTGGACAATAAACCGATGTTCTTCAGAGACCCAGTGTCTTTGGCGCGAGCCGCGACATTGATTGCCATTTTCTGTGCGGTCACAGTACATGCGAGCACGATCAAGCTGAGGATTGTCCTCGACCCCTGCGATCGCGCCCCCAAAGATGTCCGCGTCGTCATGAACAACGATGAGAATGAACAGCCTCCTCTCGATCATGACCAGACGTACCGTATTTGGACCGGCAAGTGGGAAGACAAACGGGAAGGGGGACAGTTCCCGGACGTGCGTCTCTCAGCCAGTGTGCGCCTTG
Organism: Thermoanaerobaculia bacterium; assembly: GCA_035576505.1. Classification (GTDB taxonomy): domain Bacteria; phylum Acidobacteriota; class Thermoanaerobaculia; order Gp7-AA8; family Gp7-AA8; genus JADGNZ01. The sequence continues at coordinate 4,116 of DATLWH010000049.1, forward strand.
GCGGTGCGCGCACCGACTGTGAGTTTGCTGGAAAGCCTGAAAAAGATGATCACGGTGTCTTCATAGCGGTATTCAAATTCGCCTGCGATCAGAATCCGACGAGCGATGTGACAATTAAGAGCGAACCATTCGCTTTCCGGTATGTCCGCTTCCTCAAGAAGAGCGGGGACAAGACCTTAGGTTGCGACTGCACGGAACGGTCGCCCAGTTTGAACGGTACCCAAACCCTTCTGGATACCAGGTTGCCGATGGAGGTGCTTCGTCTCGGTCTCGAGTATTCGGCAAGTGATGCCTTCTGGATACAGCTCAACGACCTGCCCGTTATTCATAAGCCGAGGAAAGGCATTCCTGTCACCCTCGATCACGACGGAGTGGTCGATGCCATCGTCAGATCAACGCCGGGGGAAGGGTTCGGCCCTAACGCACACGACATCGTCAAAGTGAATCCCCAAATCAAACCCGATACCAGGGTTACATTAACGGTGAATTGATGCGGCCACACATACAGCTTTTCGCCGTCGTCGTACTCCTTGTCGCTGCCTCTCTCACGGCCCAGCAACGCCCCATCTTCGACCCCGACGATTTTGTCGATCCTCGCCAGCACGACGGAGCCGCCTTCATCTCCCGCCTCGTCCTCGGCGGCGCGAGCGGCTTCGTCGACGACTACCGCCCACTCCATCAGAATGCCGCCGTCCTCGAGCTTGCAAACAGTCTTTACGTGAGACGTGTCCAGCTCGACTACAAGATCAGCGACAGGAGCGGAAAGAACAACCCGGTCAGCGTATGTGGCTGCGCCGGCAATCCGATCTATTTTCCGACGCCACCGTCACGTGACTCCATACCGGCTGCGCCACCTCCGGGACTGAAAGAAACCGCGCAGTTTGCCTGGTATCACGCCGCGGACGGCGGTCCGGCGGAGCCTCCCGTCATGCTGCGGTATCGCATGTCGTGGAGTTGGCAGCCGGTCGACACTGACGCCACCTCCATCGCTACGGGAGCGAGGTCGAGGCTCTCCGGCCGCGAGCGTTCGTTCGGCCTCGACGGCGACACGTACTTCCGAGTCGTCGGTCATGACGTCTGGGGCTCGCTCCTCTACGCCAGAACGGTGCGCACCGGGACCGCTGACAATCGCTCGCAGAACGAGCTGGCTTACATGAGCCGTTTCCCCGGGCGAGCGGCCGGTCCGTTCCTCCTCCGCGCCACGCTGACCGTCGGCGCCGTCTCCGGCCGCGGCGCCTCTGGTATCAACGTCGTCAATCCCGCCTTCGAGGCGTTCTGGCGCAGCCGGGGAACAGACATGAACGTTCACCTCGTCTGGAGTCCGCTGGCGGTGAGGAGCGGAACCGAAGGATGGCAGACGCATCACCAGATCGCCCTCTTCATCGACCGTGCGCTCTACGTGAAGCTCTTCCGACCGCGCAAGGATTGAATCGGCGTTCTCCGCTCCGCGTTCTCCGCACCTCCGCGTGAGCCTTCGGATTCCGAATCCGAATCCCCCCTCACATCTCCGCGTGCGGCTGCGCACGTTCGCCGGTGTTCGCGGCTACATCGCTCTCTGAACGAGACGCCTACCTTGCCGGCAGCGCACATGAGTCTGTGACTCCAAGGAGGGTTCATGACTGAGAACCTAACAATCGCGGAGCGGCTGAGACGGTCGGGTGTCAGCCGACGACATTTCCTGACCTTCTGCGGAAAACTGATGGTCGTCGCTCCTGCCGGCCTGGCCATCACCAAATTCATCACCCCTGAGGCGGTCGCCGCAACGATCGGCGGCGCGCGAAGGCCGTCGGTGATCTGGCTGCACATGCAGGACTGCACCGGCTGCACCGAGACGCTGCTACGTACCTCGGAGCCTGACCTGGCCACGCTCCTCTTCGACGTCATCTCGCTCGACTACCACGAGACGGTGATGGCGGCATCGGGACACGACGCCGAGCTCGCGCTTCGCGACGCCATGGAGCAGAACAAGGGTAAATACGTTCTGGTCGTCGAGGGTTCGATCCCGACGAAGGAGAACGGCGCGTACCTGAAGATCGCCGGCCGCAACGGCATCGACATGCTCAAAGAAGTCGCCGCGAATTCGGCCGGAGTGATCTCGATGGGGTCGTGCGCCTCCTGGGGCGGCCTTCCCTCGAGCAACATCAATCCGACCGGCGCTACCGGCGTCGATTCGATCATCAAAGACAAGCCGGTGGTCAACCTGCCGGGATGTCCGCCGAACCCGTACGTCCTTCTGGCCACGGTCCTCGAATACGCGAGCACGGGCAAGCTGCCGCAGCTCGACAAGCTCGGACGGCCGAAATTCGCGTACGACAAGACCATCCACGAGCACTGCCCGCGGCGCGCGCACTTCGACGCCGGCCAGTTCGCGGCGCAGTTCGGCGACAGCGGACATCGCGACGGCTGGTGTCTCTACAAGCTCGGATGCAAGGGGCCGGTCACGCACGCGCCGTGCTCGACGCGGCATTTCAACGAAGTCGTCGACTGCTGGCCGATCGGAATCGGCGCGCCGTGCGTCGGCTGCACGGAGAAGGACATCGCCTTCACCAAGCCGATCTTTGCCACGGCCGACATCGTGCACCCCTTCCCACCCGACTTCTATCCGCCGGTCTTTGCCGAGCACAAAGGTGTGAGCGCAGCCGCTACCGGAGTGGCCGGGCTGGTCGGAGGCGCGTTGATCGGCGCGGGATTCATCGCTTCGCGAAAGATGAGTGACGGCACTAGCGACGAGCCGAAGGAGTAGCCGATGAGCACCGATCGTCGAGCGTTCTTCAAGAACATCGCAACAGCGGCGGCCACGCTGACCGTGCTGCCCACCGTGGCGCAGGCGCGCGAAAAGAAAACTGCGCCCTCCGACGCCGTAGGCATGCTCTACGACACCACCAAGTGCGTCGGCTGCAAGGCGTGCGTGGTGGCGTGCAAAGAAGAGAACAAATTGCCCGCGGACATCGACGGCTACGGTCAGGGCCTCTACGACGCGCCGGACTCGATGAACCAGTACACGAAAAACATCATTCAGCTCTACAAAGACGGCGATGACCAGTCGTACGTGAAGAAACAGTGCATGCACTGCATCGACCCTGCCTGCGTCGGTGCCTGCATGCTGGGCGCGTTGGAGAAAGGGAAATTCGGAGTGGTGTCGTACGACGTCAGCAAGTGCGTCGGCTGCCGCTACTGCGAAACGGTCTGCCCCTTCAACGTACCCAAGTTCCAGTGGGCGAAAGTGGCCCCGAAGATCGTCAAGTGCGAGTTCTGCAAAGACCGTCTCGCCGCGGGCAAGGAGCCGGCGTGCACCGCCGTCTGTCCGCGCAAGGCGGTGATTTACGGCACGTACACCGAACTGCTCGAAGAGGCCCACAGGCGCCTTCGGGAGAATCCGGGCAAGTACGTGAACAAAGTCTACGGAGAGCACGAGCTCGGCGGCACCCAGATGCTCTACCTGTCGCACATCGAATTCGAAAAGCTCGGATTCCGCTTCAAGCAGGACGAGTCGGTGCCCCACCTCCAGCAGGCGGTCAGCCACGGAATCTACAAAGGATTCGTCGGTCCGATCGCGCTGTATGGGCTGTTGGGCGCGGTGATGTTCCGGAATCGCGGAAATTCCGATAAGGAGAGCTGATGCACACGCAAGCACAACCGGTCGGCGGTCCGCTCTTCACACGCGGCTACATGGTCCTTCTCGCAATCGCGGGGATCGGAATCGCCCTGATGATCTGGCGTTTTGCGGTCGGACTCGGCGCGGCTACGGGACTGTCCGACGGATATCCGCTAGGCATCTGGATCGCGTTCGATGTCGTCACGGGAACCGCGCTGGCCTGCGGCGGCTATGCCGTGGCATTGCTGGTCTACATCTTCAACAAGGGCAACTATCACCCGCTCATCCGGCCGGCGATCCTCACCAGCGCTCTGGGCTACACCATCGCCGGCGCGTCGGTCGCGGTCGATCTCGGCCGGCCGTGGAACATGTGGAAGATCCCCACCTACTTCTGGAGCTGGAATCTCAACTCCTCGTTGCTCGAGGTGGCCCTTTGCATCATGGCCTACGTCTGCGTGCTCTGGATCGAGCTCTCGCCGGCGTTCATGGAGAAATGGAGCGTTGACGGGCCGCCTCTTCTGAAGAGATGGTCGCAGCGCCTGCTGCCGATCCTCAACAAGGCCCTGATCTGGATCATCGCCCTCGGCATGTTGCTTCCGACGATGCACCAGTCGTCGCTCGGTTCTCTGATGATGCTGGCCGGACCCAAGCTGCATCCTCTCTGGTTCACCGGCTGGCTGCCGCTCCTGTTTCTCATGTGTTGCCTGGCCATGGGCTACTCCATCGTCGTGTTCGAGTCCGTGTTCTCGTCGACGGCTTACGGACGCAAACCCGAAATGCCGATGCTGATCAACCTGCAGAAGATCGCGGCGTGGGGCGGCCTGGTATTCATCGTCGTGCGTATGGCGGATCTCGCCTACAGCGGGAATCTGCGCTACGCAACGCAGCTCGATCTCTACGGAACCATGTTCTGGATCGAGAACGTGATGTGGATTCTGCCTCTGGCGATGATGCTGGCCTCTCCAAGGCCGAACCTCGGAAGCCTCTTCCGCGGAGCAATCGTGGTGGCACTGGCCGGCGGTCTGTATCGATTCGACACGTACCTCGTGGCATTCCAGCCCGGACCGGGCTGGCACTACTTCCCGTCAGTTCCCGAGATGTTCATTACCTTTGGCTTTATTGCGATCGAGCTCGCTATCTACATTGCGGTCGTAAAGCGGTTCCCGATTCTCGCCGGCCGGACGCCTGCGCACTAGGAGAAAGACAATGACCAGAGTCGTCATCGATCCGATCACCCGCATCGAAGGCCACCTTCGTATCGACGTCGAAGTCGATCAGGGGCATGTGCAGAAGGCGTGGGCCTCGTCCACGATGTTCCGCGGCATCGAGAAGATCCTGGTGGGGCGCGATCCGCGCGAGGCCTGGCTCTTCACGCAGCGCTTCTGCGGCGTCTGCACGACCGTGCACGCGCTGGCATCGGTGCGCGCCGTGGAGGATTCGCTCGACCTCGAGATCCCGCTCAACGCGCAGTACATCAGGAATCTGATCCTGATCGCGCACGCGCTGCACGACCACATCGTGCACTTCTACCATCTGTCGGCGCTCGACTGGGTCGACGTGACGCAGGTGCTGAAAGCGGATCCGAAGAAGGCGTCGTCGATTGCCGAGAGTCTCTCTGACTGGACCGGCAACTCCACAAAGCAGATGGCGGCGGTGAAGACCCGTGTGAAGGGCCTGGTCGACAGCGGCCAGCTCGGCCCGTTCGCTCACGGTTACTGGGGCCATCCGGCCATGAAGCTGGCCCCCGAGGTCAACCTCATCGCCGTCTCGCACTACCTGCAGGCGCTCGAGTATCAGCGCTATTCGAATCAGGTCGTGGCCATGCTCGGCGGCAAGACGCCGCACATCCAGAACGTCGCCGTCGGCGGCGTGTCCAACGCCATCAACATCGACAGCAGCGCCACCTTGAACGTCGACCGCCTCGTCCAGATGAAGGTCCTGCTCGAGAAAGTCATCGGCTTCGTGCAGAACGTCTACGTCCCCGATGTCTGTACCGTGGCCGGCTTCTACCCCGAGTGGTTCGGGTACGGCAAGGGCGTCACGAACTACCTGTCGGTGCCCGACCTGCCGCTCGACGGCAAGAACACGAAGTTCGATCTGCCGGGCGGCTTCATTCCGAACGGCGATCTGTCGAAGATGATCCCGATCACCGGACAGAAGGACGAGCGCTGGCGTAAGGCCGTCACCGAAGACAGCGCGCACTCCTGGTACAAAGGCGGCGGCCCGCTGCATCCGTGGAAGGGTGAGACCGATCCCAACTTCAGCGACTGGAAAGAGGATGGCAAGTACTCCTGGGTCAAGGCCCCTCGCTACGACGGCCAGCCGGCGCAGGTCGGCCCGCTAGCCAACGTCCTCGTCGGCTACGCGGCAGGCAATCCACTGATGGTGAAGTGGACCGATGCGGCGCTGGCGAAGATCTCGACCATCGCAAACGTCAAGGCGACGCCGGCGATGCTGCACTCGACCCTGGGCCGCCATGGCGCCCGCGCCGTGCGCACCGCTGTTCTTGGCGACCTGGCCATGAAGCATCTTGCGCTTCTGACGGACAACATCCTCAAGGGCGACACGACGATCTACAACAAGCCCGAGTTCCCGAAAGGGGAGATCCAGGGCGTCGGCTTCCACGAAGCTCCGCGCGGCACGCTGTCGCACTGGGTCGTCATCGACAATGGCGTGATCAAGAATTACCAGGCCGTCGTGCCAACGACGTGGAACGCCAGCCCCCGCGACACGAGCGGAGCCATCGGACCGTACGAGTCCTCGCTCCTCGGCACGCCGATCGCGGACCAGCAGCATCCGCTCGAGGTTCTGCGCACGATCCATTCCTTCGACCCCTGCATGGCCTGCGCGGTTCACATGTTCGATCCTAGCGGCAACAACGTTGCGCGCGTGAAGGTTCTGTGAAGACCGCAATCTACGGCATCGGCAACATCCTGATGGGCGACGACGGGATCGGTCCCGCCGTCGTCCGTTACCTCGAGTCCCGCTTGCCCGCCGACGCCGACGTCACTCTCGAAGACCTCGGTACCCCGTCGCTCGATCTGCCGAACTACCTGGCCGGCTACGACCGCGTGATCTTCGTCGACGCCGTCGCCGTCGCCGCACCGCCCGGATCGGTGCGCCTCTTCACGCGCAAGGAGATCATCGCCGTCTCTCCCGGAATCCGCGTCAGCCCCCACGAACCGTCGATCAACGACGCTCTCATCGTCATGGACTTCGCCGGCGATGCACCCTCCGAGGTAACGCTCGTGGGCGTCGTACCGGAGACGCTCGAAGGCGGAATCGAGCTGTCCGACGCCGTCTCCCGCGCCATCCCGGCAGCAGCGGCGGCGGTGATGGCGGAGTTGGCGAGAAACCCCAATCCGCAGATGTAACGCAGATGTTAGAATCCGAGAGCTTCTGTCGATCGAAGAAAGAATGGTCCGCAACTCGACGATCACTAGACAGTGGAGAAGTTATTAAGCGAAATCTCCGTAAACTGTTGATCTGATTGGTGGAGCTGAACGGGATCGAACGATGGCCTCCTGAGGCGGTCTTCGCTTCGGTCTCGGGGTACGGGTTATCTCCTTTCCGGAACATTTTACCTCCGTCTCCAGATATCCGCACTCGGCCGAAAAAACGTGCCGGGTTAGACGCGCAGCGGCATCGCGACGGTACGTCTCGGCCGAAGGAGGTGGCCGATTTCGAAATGTTTTTCGCCTTCTGGGTAGGGAAAAATGCCTTCCAGACACTCCTTAACCATAGGGTCCTAAACATGTCAGGTCAAGTGAGTGGCAAACACTTCGCGGAGTGGTGGAGTGAGCTCAACTCGATGGAGGAGCAGGTCGTCCGGAAAGGCTTCGATAAAGGAGTCATTCTAGGGCACTCCGCGCACGAGATTCGCGCTGTGACGTCCGTTGTGATGTCCTACGATCGTTTCCTCGCGCTGGCAGGAGACAAGGACGGCACCTTGTATGCTGGCACTTTCGGTCGCGCGGAGGGGAGCGCTGATCCGTCCCTGCCGTGGCAGCAGATTCGGGCTATCCCGACGTTGTGCGTCATCGACGCGCTTGCGACCATTCGTGGAGAAGAGAACCTCGTGGCCATTGGGACGCGCGGCAACGGCTTGTGGCTCGTGGCCGCGGACGACATCATCCGCGCGCCGGACACAGCGCAGGCGACGTGCTTGCCTGGCAGTGAGGAACGTAGTGTGCGGCGCCTCCTCCACGATGCAGCGGCTGGGATGCTGTGGGCAGCTGCGGACAATCACCTTCTCGCGTGGAGCATCGCAACGCCTGGTGTTCCCATTGTCCTCGACGTCGCATTCAATGGCCGCGTCACGGCGATGGCCATCGATCGCGGTAGCGACGCAGGACGCGACCATCTCTACGTCGCCACGAATCTTTCGACGCTGCACATCTTCAGCCGCGAACCCGGCGGGCATTTTGTCGTTACCGATGGCTTCTCGGAACATAACGTAGTCTGGCGCGGCCGCTCATCGGTCATTGAGACTATGCTCCCGCTTTCCGACTTTTCGCGAATGGATGGAACGGAATGGGTGCGCCGATTCAATGCGCGCGGAGTCGTCGCGACCACGCTTCGGCACGTTATGACCATCTGCCGCGACGATCACTCATCCGACGAGCTCGCGCGCGAGGACGACCGCGCTCTCGTCTGCGATGTGCGCCGCGTCGTCACGTTCTCGAAGATTCTAGCGACTGCGCCGATTTCGCTTCCGGGATGGCAGGGTGTCGCAGTTTCGACGCTCGACGGCAGCATCCGCGTTTTTCGCCCCACAGGTGTACGCCAGCCCGACGACGATTTCGATCCCTATTGTGGAAGCACGCCGGAGAACAGCGCTCCGCGCTCGCTCCTCTCTGGGTGCGAAGAGATCGATTTTCTTCAGGAGCGTGTCTATGATTTCTCCGTTCTCGCTGATCGCAGTCCCGATGGGCTAACGCACGTCCCGATTCTCCTCGGCATGGGTAATCACACCGTGCGCTACCACAAGTACACAGTTGGATGGAACGTGCGGAGAGCGGCGCGCGATCTCGCAAGCAACATCGTGCAGAATTTTCCTCCTGACGTAACCCTCGCCGCGCTTGAGGCGGCAACGCTGTTCCCAAGCGTTGCCGTGCGCGAGAAATACGCGGCAAGCGTGATGATCCCTGAGATCGGTGCATTGTGCACAACACCCATGCAATGGTCGCGCGTCCGCCTTCTGATCTGGGATATCCTCGCCGGCAGCGAAAGCCTTCCCAAGATCCCAGTTCATGTGGTGCAGTCACTGCGTCGTCTCCAGCGCGCATTGCCTTCGCGGCGCGAAGAGCTCGAGCAGACGATCCTCCTGATTCGCAAGCACATCTTCGACACACGAAGCTTCTCGGAAAAGCCCGGTCAGTTTCTCGAGCGCACACATTCGAAAGACCCTCACCTAGCCGACGACCGAATCGTCTACCGATCGATTCTGATCTCACGCCGCCACGACCCCGTCTTCACACGCATGTTTCGCGCGGAAGACAATTTCGGAGAGATCCGTTGCTTCGAAACTCTCGGGCGAGCCGGGAGCGAGAGGACGAAGGACTACTTCGTCGCAGGCACGTATCGCAAGACGATCTGGGTGCTCGATGGTTTCGGTACCAGTGACGATGTGCAACCTTTACGGGAGCGCGAACACGCGCACCAAATCGAAGGCAATGATCCAGAGTGGGGACATCCTCTGGCGGTAATTCGCATCGATGATTGGACCATTTTCGGATTCTCCGGAGGGGGTATCTACCGTGTGCGGACTGCAGCGCTGATTGAGGCGTTCGGTTCCACACAAAAGCGCGTCGAATTCGAGGAAGTGACCTCCTTACTTTCTGACGGAGCGGTACCCTCGTGCTTCTGCATCATGACGGATGACACCAGCGCTCGCCTGCTGGTCGGCGATACGAACGGTCGGATCGGTGTGATCGTCGACGGCGCGTACAAGATGCTCGTCGACCTGACGTTTACGCTCCGATTGCTGAAGAGCGTTGCCGTGCAGGTAACGGTGATGGAGCCGGTCGAATGCACGATGCACGAAAAGCAACACGCATTCGTCGTAGTCGGATCGGACCTCGGATACGTCTTTGTCTTCGAGTGGAAAAACGGAGGGCTCGAAACCAACGTCGCGCGCTTGCGCGTCGCTACGGCGAGTATCACTTCGCTGCTAATTGTCGGCGACAGCGTGAAACAGGTCGTGGCAGGCTGCAGCAACGGACGCGTCGTCGGCTCGTGGCTCCTCGTCTCGGACGACGATGGCCCAAGCCTTCGTCCATATTGGGGCTACGTGGCGGGAGACGCAGTTCGATGTCTGCGCCGCCTTCCGGCACGCTCATCAGGGCCAGAGAGCGGTTACGACCTTATCGGGATCGGCTCGCACGACGAGCACCTGCATATCGTTGATCACGCAGGCCGACATCGCGAAACGATACTCCTGCGAGGCGTTAAAATCGATCGTTTCGCCGCCGTTTCTCCTGGCGAAGGAGATGAAGCGATTGAATGTATCGTCTACCTGTGCGGGTTTGAAAACTCTTTTCACTGTCTGAGGCTAGTAAGCCGAACGGTGCTAATCAATGCGCTGCAGGGGTCGCTGAACGAGATGAGCGAAGAGGCGCGCGAGCTGAGCCTTAGCCGTTGGCGCTCGTTCGCCATTCAGGAGGGTCACCTCAGACATCGCTTTGTACGTCAGAGCGTGCGCTATCCTGGACTCTCGCCGCATGACACGATTCGCGAGATTCGGCGCGTTCTCTCCACGGGTGACGGCGGCGAGCGCGCGACGGGCGTGATCACCGCTCTGCTGCGGCGTCTCTTCCAAAACGCCGTTCCTGGTGAGACGTCATCGAGCGTGTCAAATAGCGGCACGCGCGCGATCTTGGCCGATCCAGCGCTTTACGACGATGTCGTACTTCTGTTGACTGAGCTCGAGGAGCAGTGGAACACGCCCGGCTCAGTGTCGAATCGCCGCGCCCAGTATTTTTGGATTCGCTCGCTCCTTCGCGGCATCGAGGATCTCGACATGCTGCGGCAGTGGACCTTCGTGGCGACAAAAACATCCGATACCGTGGCGGCGGCGCCGCACACACTCCTCTACCACTTCCTCGAACATGCCAGCGATCTCGTCCAGTTCAAGGTTCTGCAGCGAGTGGAGCGGATGTTGTTTGGCTGGCCAGCCGTGGCCCAACGGGGAGTGCTCGCGACGGCGAATGAGATCCAGCGATCTGATATCGAGTGGATTCTTACTGCGACGATGAGACGCCTGCGATTGTCGCCATCGCAAGTGAGTGCAGATGAACCGAATGTCATCATCCTGCAAATAGGCAAGATCCTCTGTCATTTGCTACGCCTCGGCTGTCTTGACTCGCTCTACCTCACCGACGTGCT